>CAUZSH010000025.1:0-24285 GCA_963582935.1 Gammaproteobacteria bacterium | reverse complement strand
ATCGAATCACTACCCTCACAGATGGTTCTGCCTCAGACGCCCACCTCCGTACCGATCTTCCAAAAAACAGGGCTATAGTCCTGTTTTTGAAATCCAGTACTGCGTATATGGCTTGACGGGCTGTGGACGTCCAACGATCGAAGCGCTACGCACAATCTCTCAATGGAGCCGAAAGGCAGCCCTTCTGAGGACTACTCGGCCTCGGCTTCGCCTCTCCCTGTCTCGCAGTGAAATGTTTTTCAAGCTTCTTAACCATATGATTTAAAAAGATTATATTCTATTTTTTAATGGGAATAACTTGAAGAAATAAAAATATTTATAGCATCACGCTCTATAAATTAAACTAGCTGGGGTATATTTATGATGCATTTTTGGTACAGTGGATATCGAAATAATTAACAAAAGAGTTTTGGATGAGCCAATCTACTCAAACAAAAAATGCAAAAACAAACTTCGCCCACAAGTTCATGCAACGCTGGGGTATAAACTCACACCGACAGTTGATAATCATCTTAATTGTTTTTTCAATAACAGGTTCTGCCGCTGTAATTTTGGCAAACCCAATCACCCATCTATTGGGGTTAGAGCGGGGGATCATCTCACCTTGGATTTTTTGGCCGATACGTATTTTACTTATCTTCCCAATCTACCAATTCATGCTCATTATCATTGGTTCATTGTTTGGGCAATTTAAATTTTTCTGGGCTTTTGAAAAGAAAATGCTGAGTCGATTCAGGCATAAACCTTAACTTGCCTGCACCGCATCCACTTCATATTTAATGACATCACCTTCATTTTGATGCACCACACCTGTCACTTTCACCATTGTTTTCGCCGTAATTCCACTGCCTCTTTTAAAAAAGTCATAGGGAATAATTAAAGTGACCACTTCTTTGCTCTTTTCATCTTGAAACTCATAACTTTTACGGTCTGTATTTCGCTTTAGAATATGTCCAGTTAATGCAAAGGTATCATCATTATGTGCATCATGCTGAACTTGATTCACTGAAGTTAACTTCTCATGCCCAGACACGCTATATGCGGCATATGATGTATTTGCCATAAATAATGACCCCAAAGCCATTGCGCCAACTATGCCCATATGTTTTTTCATATCATCTCCATATTGATTTTATATTGCTCAGATTAAAACATAACTTATAAATTATCATGATCAATATTTAGGATAAATACGTAAATATACGTAATTCACGACCCTTTTCTAAAAAAGTCATATAACATACGGGTTTCCTAAGATTATTTCTTCATACTGTAATGAAAATCATGATTTAACTAGAAGTTACACTTCCGTAACTCTACCGGTCATACATAACATTGCTGAACATATGATATTTAACTGGCGTAGTACAGTCGGCTCAACTATCGACGATATACAAGATAAAATTATTGTTATTTCTTCCATAAAATATTATTTATTTATATCGCTGCGAGACAGGGAGAGGCGAAGCCGAGGTCGAGTAGTCCTCACAACTATAAAAATACTCCAAGAAGATAAATTACATAATAATTGCGCCTTCTCTTAAGTATTGGACTCACAACATCAAAAAAATTATGCACTTTTATTTGCACTCAAGGGAATAATTATATAGAATCCTTGCGGATAGGAATGAACAGGTGAAGAAATGCCAAAAGTAAGAGTTACAAACGAAAGAGAACCATTTGATATTACATTGAGAAAATTCAAGCGTGCTTGTGAAAAAGCAGGTATCGTAAGAGAATGCAGAGAACGTCAACATTACGAAAAGCCAACTTGGGTTCGTAAAGCTAAAAAAGCTGCTGCTGTTGGTCGCCAGAAAAAATTAGATCGCATGAAGAGCAACATTCACATTAGAATGTACTAATTTTTTAAAAAAACATTTTATTTGAAATTTCAGAACCCACAATTGTGGGTTTTTTAGTTGCCGTTATTTTTATCAAAATCATCCTCAAACATCTTGCTCAGAATGGACAATATCTCACGATATTTCAGCATTTGTCCTATACCAATATAGGCATTACTTTGCAATAATCTCTCTCGCACAACAAGCGAACTTAGAAGCTCTTCCAATAGGATTAATCAGCAAGGATTGCCAAGGTTTCTGACACAAGGAAAGTATCATCAGCAAGGATGCTGAAACTATTTTTTCGCAGTGCCCCCAACACAGCATTTGAGTTATACGCCACTTTTCCATACAATGGCATCATCTTAGTTCGACACCTCATCTCCTCCTTATGGTTAACACCCTACTTTTTGACTTGGATGGCACCCTAGTTGATAGCGTACCAGATATTGCTTTTGCCCTGAACACCATGCGAGCGCAACTGCACCTCCCCACCATCACATTAGAGGTCGTTAAAAATATTGTGGGCAGAGGTTTTCCCACAACCGTCCAGCTTATCTTAGAGCTGGATATGACCCAGACAGAAGCTAAAAAATTGCACGCCAAAGCATTTTCACTAACGCTACAAGCTTACTCTGAGAATCACGGCAAGCACACCACAATTTATGTGGGTGTTTTGTCTACATTAATCTTTCTTAAAAAACATCATTACAAAATGGCAATTGTTACCAACAAAGAAGAAGCTCATGCAAGCGCATTGCTAGAAAAAATTGGTTTAGCTTCATACTTTGACTGCATCATTGGTGGCGATACAACCGATCACTATAAACCACACCCTGACTCAATTTTCGAAGCATTGTCACGACTAAAAAGCAAACCGAATGATGCAATCATGATTGGAGATTCCAAAACAGATATTGATGCCGCCCATAATGCTGCAATTCCTGTGGTTGCCGTAACCTATGGCTATAATCACAACACACCCATATCTCACTATCACCCAGAATATATTATTGATGCCATGAGTGAATTGCCTAGCCTCCTAAAGACCTTAACAACGACTCAACCATTGGAAATAAAATGAACGACATTCTTGGACAATTTTCTCAATCAATCAACCACATCAACCTTGCCTTAATGGTGCTAACAGTATTGGTTCACTTAATGTTTGCTGCAGGCGTTGCCAGAGACGTTGGGAATTTTCACAAACAAAATGTACTCACCCAGATTGTTCCTGGCATGGTCTGGGTACTGGCAACGGCCTTGGGTGGCGTTTGGGTAGCATTGATATACTGGTTGATACACCACTCGAGCTTATCAAGAAGGTAATAGCTTGATATACGTTAACCTTGACGCTGGCGCACAGCCTCATAAAGCGCGACACCTGTAGCAACAGAAACATTTAAGCTAGAAACAGATCCCATCATAGGGAGCTCAACGAGATAATCACAGGTATTCTTGGTATTGCGACGCAAGCCATCTCCCTCAGCACCCATCACGATCGCTGTAGGCTCAGTCAATGCCACATCATAAATAGTGGACTCGTCCATTTCACCCGCAAGTCCCACCAACCATACACCACTATCTTTTAGGATACGCATTGCCCGAGCCAAGTTCGTTACTGAAACCAACTTAACCGCTTCAGATGCACCACAAGAAACCTTACGAACCACCGCCGTAATAGGAGAGCTCTTATCTTTTGGAAACACCACAAAATCCACGCCCGCCGCATCCGCTGAACGCAAACATGCACCGAAATTATGCGGGTCTTGAATACAATCTAAAATCAAAATAAGTGGCGCACGCTCACACGCATCAATCAATGAAGGAAGATCACCCTCATCCAGCAAGGTCGTCGCATTCACACAATTTAAAATAATCCCCTGATGAACGCCATTTGCACTCAACTTATCCAAATCAGATTTATCCTTCCACTTGATATGAATCTTTTTTTTCTTTGCGATTTCAACCAGTTCTTTATGCTTCGCGGAGTTTTCTTTTCCAAACTGACAAAAAACCGACTGAATCGAGTCAGGCTCCATGCGCAAACGCTGTTTGGCTGCATGCAACCCATAGATGATCTCTATCTTATCCATTAATAGTTTCTTCTTTGTGGATTTAAATGAATGTTCCCAATTGGAATGCCTTCACTTCTAAGCCCTGAGGTCAACTCATCCAAGAATATTTGACATTGATACTTACAATCAGACTCGGGATAACCCTCTTCAAGTAACTTATGAGCCATGTCATTCAATAGCACACCAATCTCACTCAGCAACATCTGGTTGCGTCGATTGGGGCTATAACGATACCGATTACGATTAATTGGCTGAGACCACAATTCATATTTATCTCTTAACTTAAAAATAATTTCTTGTGTATAGCTCATTTTAACCTCCACCACGTCAGGTATTAGCGTTAATACATCCGCCTCTTGTAACCCTAAAATTTCTGCTTTCTTTTTCGTGGCAACACATTCGGTATTGAGTTGGTTTTTTTGCTGCAACTCTCTCGTTCTTGGTCGCCCTGAAAGGCATACTTTCTTCTTAGACATGATAGGATCTCAGTAATTTCTTAGATAATCAAAATTATTTTAACCGCAATTACGCGTAAGCTCTAGCGAAGATATATGCTTATTGTCTCTAATTATAAGGAATTTAGTAGTTTTTGATGTATCCCTGAAAAAGCGCCATTACTCATCACCAGTAAATGCGTTTTAGGAATAGGGGCATTTGTCACTTCAGCCACAATCTGATCCACATCTTGGTAAACTCGACACGGCACAGTCATTTCATGACAGATCTTATCAAGAGACAAGCCAATATTCGGTGGCTCAAAAATAAAGACTTCGTCCGCATCGGCTAATGCCGCAGCAATAGCATTTTGATGTACACGCATTTTCATCGTATTTGAACGTGGCTCAATAATCGCAATGACCTTTTCTGCGCCCACCTTCGCCCGCAACCCTGATATTGTTTTTTGGATTGCCGTAGGATGATGCGCAAAGTCATCATACACGGTAATCGTATCTTTCACCCCAACCGTCTCTAAACGTCTCTTAACGCCTTTAAAAGTTGACAGCGCCAATACAGCATCCTTTAATAAAACACCCACACAACTTGCTGCCACAATAGCAGACATGGCATTTTGCATATTATGCTCGCCAATATGCCCCCAACATAAACGCACCTCTCCTGTTGGAGAATCGATCAACAACTCCGAAGCATCTGCTTTTTGTTTCTGACAATGCCAGGCTTGACCTGCACCATAAGGCTTGCAGTTTGACCAACACTCTTTTTCCAATACCTTTTGCACATGAACATCACCATTCGGGTAAATAATGTCAACGCCGGATGACAGCGTCCGAATCATGTGATTAAATTGCCGGTAAATATCTTCAATAGAATCAAAAATATCTGCATGATCAAACTCTAAATTATTAATAATTAAAGTTTGAGGGTGATAATGCACAAATTTAGAACGTTTATCAAAGAAAGCGGTGTCATATTCATCCGCTTCAATCACAAAATATTCAGAGTCTGTTAACTTTGAAGACACCTTAAAATCCTGACTGACGCCGCCAATCAAAAAGCTTGGATCAAATCCATTATCCTGTAATATTTTGATTAACATACTCGTTGTGGAAGTTTTCCCATGTGTACCCGATACCGCAATCACATGCTTATCCACTAAAATATTTTCATATAACCAAGCAGGTCCTGAGGTAAATGGAACCCCCTCATCTAAAATATACTCAATAATTGGCATTCCGCGTGTCATGCAATTGCCCACAACGACTTCAGCAACATCCTCTGGGATCTGCCCGACATCATAGCCATTTATGATTTTTATGCCTTGAGATTGCAAATAGGTACTCATAGGAGGATACACATTGGTATCGGAACCGGTTACTTTAAAGCCTTTTTGTTTGGCTAAAATAGCCAAACTTCCCATAAAAGTACCGCAAATTCCTAAGATATGAATATGCTTATTGCCTAACTTAGCCACCCTAAGATATTCCTTCTTCCAATATTTTCGAAATGATCGCAGAGGTTGAGCAACCGGGAACCAATGTGATTGTTTTTACTTCACCCCCATTTTCAAGCACTTCCTTTGATCCCGCGATTTGATGCACTTCATAGTCTGCGCCTTTCACCAAAATATCTGGCAACACCTCGGAAATAATGCGATGCGGCGTATCTTCTGAAAATGCCACCACCCAATCAACGCACTCGAGCGCTGCCAATAACGACATCCGGTTTTCCAAGGAAACAATCGGCCTTGAAGCCCCTTTTAAACGCGCAACTGAAGGGTCATCATTAACGGCAACAATCAAACGATCTCCTAATTTTCGAGCCGCTTTCAAATAAGTGACGTGCCCCGCATGTAAGATATCAAAACAACCATTGGTCATCACTACTTTTTCACCTTGTAAATGTGACAATTGCATCGCTTCTAATAACTCCGCTTGATCAATCACGCCAGAAGGAATCTTTGTCGTTTTATTTAATGCGCGATGCAGTTCAGCTAAGGTTAACGTCGCCGTTCCAATTTTCCCTACAACCACACCTGCCGCCGCATTCGCCAAACTCATGGCTTCTTCATAGGAATATCCAACGGACAATGCCATCCCGAGCACAGCAATCACGGTATCACCTGCCCCCGTCACATCAAACACTTCCTTCGCAAGTGTCGGGATATTAAAAACACCTCCGTGACGATCAACCAAAGTCATACCCTTCTCACTGCGAGTAATCAAAATGGCCTCTAAGGCTACCTCATTTATCAGGTTTTGTGCTTTTTGAACCAGCGCTTCTTCTGAGGCACAGCGCCCTACGACTAATTCAAATTCTTTCATATTCGGCGTAATCACACTGGCGCCATGATATTTAGAAAAATCTGCACCCTTCGGGTCCACCAAAACAGGAATTCCCTTTGCTCGAGCTTTCTGAATCAATAATTGCACATCTGTCAACACACCTTTACCATAATCCGAAATGATCACTGCATTATAATCTTCTAAACACAGGGAAAATTGATCCAATAATGGCGCTTTATCCACGCCCTCAAAGCCCACTTCAAAATCCATTCTGAGTAGCTGCTGATGTTGACTCAATACTCGCAACTTGGTAATCGTCGGTAAATCTGTTTCCACAAAATAGGTTTTAACTGCATTCCCTCGCATAATCTCTACTAATTTTGACGCGCCTTCATCTTTTCCAACTAAAGTGCAAATAGCAGAGTTCCCAGAAAGTGCGGTTACATTTAATGCCACGTTCCCCGCACCACCCGCTCTTTCCTCAATGTCACCCACATGCACAATCGGCACTGGCGCTTCGGGCGATATTCGCTGCACAGGTCCGCTCCAATAGCGGTCCAACATAACATCCCCCACTACCAATACTTTTGCATTTACTAGATCATGTTGCACTTGCATACTTCCGATGTCATTTATATTGCTATCATATTAGGTTAGCATAAAACCATTGAAACGCCTTTACTTAATACACCTCAAAACCCAGACTAAGGGTTATAAATTAGATACTTACCCCAGGTTTATGAGCATATACATTATCTCTGACTTACATCTTTGTGAATCACGCCCTGAGTCCATGACATTATTCAAAAGCTTCATGAAAGAAAGAATCATTACAGGTGGCAACACTCTCTATATTTTAGGTGACTTTTTTGAATATTGGATTGGGGATGACATTTATGATGCCTTCCAATTAGAAGTTATGATGCTATTAAAACAAGCCCACCAAGCAGGTTGTCCACTTTTTTTCATGCACGGGAATCGCGACTTTTTCATTGGCAAACAATTTTCAAAAATGACGGGCTGTAAATTATTAGGCGACCCTTACACTATAGAGGTCTATGGCACAAAAATATGCCTGATGCACGGCGACTTACTGTGTACCGATGACACCTCCTATCAATGGTTTAGAAAATTTGTTAGAAACCCCCTGATACAAAAATTATTCCTCTCATTTCCGACATCAATTCGACAAAAAATCGCAAAGAATATTCGTCAAAAAAGTCAGAATAAAAAACGCGCAAGCACCTCCTATGTGGATGTGACTGAAAAAGGCATTCAAAAATATGCTTCACATGTCGACACACTCATTCACGGACACACGCACCGTCTCAACATACACCAACATGGCGACTTAAGAAGAATTGTCCTCGGTGATTGGCATGACACGGGAAGCTATGTTCATATTGATGAAGGTGAAATTTCTCTTTATTGTTTTTATCCTGTTGAACAAATTGGTAGCAGTTTTTATTTTTGATGCGCTATAATAAATGTTAAATTACGTACACTCTTTACCATTATGTTTATCTTTATTCGGCTTAATCGACTGATATCAAAATATTGCACTGCCGCTGAACGACAGGAAATAGCCAAGGCCTTCATCTTTGGTGGCGATGCCCATGAAAAGCAAACGAGAAGCTCAGGTGAGGCCTATTTCACCCATCCGGTTGCCGTTGCCTGCACCCTTGCCGAAATGCAATTAGATAGAGATACGATTATTGCCGCATTGCTACATGATGTTGTGGAAGACACCGACGTTACCTCTGAAGAAATTGCCGAACACTTCGGGGAGACTGTTTCAAAACTCGTTAGAGGCATGACCAAACTGGCTAAAATAGAGTTTAGCTCTAGAGCAGAAGCGCAAGCGGAAAACTTCCGTAAAATGATGCTGGCAATGGTGGAAGATATTCGCGTGATTATCATCAAACTCGCTGACCGCCTTCATAATATGTCCACACTGGGTCCACTCAAACCTGAAAAAAAACGCCGTGTCGCACTAGAAACCCTTGAAATCTATGCCCCTATTGCCCACAGACTTGGGATGCATCACTTTAAAAATGAATTCCAAGATCTCGCATTTGAAGCACTGTATCCCTATCGACATAAGACGCTAGAAGCACGAGTCAATCAAGCACGAGGACATCGTAAACGCCTTTTTGACAAACTCAAACAATCTCTGATCAAACACCTTACCAAGGAGAACATTGCCCCTGAAATGATTGAGGGGAGAGAAAAGCGACTTTTTAGTATTTATCAAAAAATGTTACTTCGAAGTATTCCTTTCTCTGAAATCATGGACGTCTATGCTTTTAGAATCATCGCAAGCTCCCGTCGGCACTGCTACAACATTTTAGGTGCCGTACATGAGCTTTACAAACCTGTTCCGGGTCGCTTTAAAGACTATATAGCCATGCCTAAAGCGAATGGCTACCAATCCTTACACACGACATTATTCGGGCCTTATGGCATTCCGATTGAAATTCAGATTCGCACTGAAGAAATGGACTATACCGCTGACAAAGGTATCGCATCTCATTGGATTTATAAATCTCAGGAATTAAGTCAAGAGAAGACACGAAAATGGTTGAAAAAATTATCCGCGATTCAAAGCCAAAGCGCCTCTTCTTTAGATTTTATTGAAAGCGTCAAAGTAGATATATTCCCTGATGAGGTCTACGTATTTACACCCACAGGTGATATTGTGGAGCTACCCAAAGGTGCCACCGCCATAGACTTCGCTTACTCAATCCATACCGATATTGGTAACAAATGCATTGCGGCACGCGTCAATCGAAGACTGGTACCGCTAAATCAAAAACTTCAGCACGGCGAAACCATTGACATTCTTACCTCTCCAACGGCAACTCCTTCGCCCTCTTGGCTGAATTTTGTCACCACCAATAAAGCAAAACACGCCATTCGTATCTATATTCGTGACCAAGAGAATGATCAGGCACTCCGACTTGGCAAACGCTTGCTCAATCCATTAATACGCCGCAATAAACTTAAAATCGACGGCTACAGCGAACAGTTACATCAGGAACTTTGTGAAAAACATAATATTGATAATATTCAAAACCTCCTCATTATGATTGGAAGAGGAGAGCTTGACCATGTACAAATCGCAGACACCGTTCTTCAACTCTCTAAAACCATTTCTGCCGAAATCAAAACGGGAGAAAGCCTTGAGGGAAATACAGAGACTGTTTTAGATATAGACTCAGAAGGGAAATCACTCACGACCCTTGCCAAATGCTGCCGCCCTATTCCCGGAGATTTAATTATTGGCATCATGATCTCAGGGAAAGGATTAGAGGTGCACACGACCAAATGTGCAGTATTACAAAAACAAAATATCTTACAAAAAAGCCCGCACCTTGCGATTCATGTCCGTTGGCCAGATGAGCTCGAAAATCTTTTTGCTTGTAAGCTTTTAATTGATGTTGAAAACCACCGTGGCGCTATTGCAGAAATTGCCACTAAAATTTCTCATCGTGAAGCCTCAATCATGCAAATAAATTTTGATGATGTTCATAAATCCTATGGCACCATATCGGTCACGATTGAAGTTAAAGACCGTCAACACCTAGCGCGCGTCATCCGCTCTCTTCGAGGCATGAAATCAATCTATAAAGTGATTCGTAATTTTCATAAATAACCCACCAGCGAGCATAAAAATAAACAGATATTACTTGCCCTTTATATCGAAATTTGGTATAAAATTGTCCCTTAGAGATTTTGCTATTAATAATTTGGAGTATCGAATATGTCACGAGTATGCATCGTAACAGGAAAGCGCCCAGTTGCAGGAAACAACGTTTCTCACGCACTGAACAGAACAAAGCGTCGTTTTTTACCAAATCTACACACTCACCGTTTTTGGGTTGAGAGTGAAAACTGCTATATCAAGTTGCGTGTCAGCGCAAAAGGTATGCGTATCATTGATAAAAAAGGTATCGAAGTTGTCCTAGCAGACATTCGTGCCCGCGGCATTAAAGTATAGTAACGAGGAATTTAACATGCGTGATAAAATCAAACTAGTCTCCACTGGCGGCACCGGTCACTACTACACCACGACAAAAAATAAAAAGAACACACCCGATAAATTTGAATTCAAAAAATTCGATCCTGTTCTACGTAAACATGTCATCTATAAAGAAGCTAAAATCAAATAAACATGGCATTGAACACTGCCACTATATTTAGCTCTGGGAATTCCTTCCTCATCATGATCAATAAATGTTTTTTCCAACTAAGTTTTAGCGCATCCATTGGGATATATTTGAATGGTCGCCATTTTCCAGTTAGCATATGCAGTGCACCTTCACCAAGGATGATATGCAAATGAGGCTTGTACTCACCGCTTCTAGAATGAGTATGGATAAATGTGATGCAGGCTATTTTATATTCGTCAGGTCCATACATTTCCCTGATCACTTCCAGTAAACAGGCATGAGATACACCCATGTATTTTGTATATAATTTACTTTGATTTTTATGATTACTAAATGGCTCTGGCATGTTCAATACTATTTGCCGATAACTGATCCCTCTGAAAAGCATATTTGCTATATTTAGTCACACACTCTCTGGCATAGCGTTTGCCACACTGCGGGCAAAAATGTCCTTTACATCTCAGGTTGACTTTATGCTCACCCTTGCCGCACTCCATGCACTTAAAAGTCATAAATCCACCTTCTGGTCTACCACATTTTAGCCTCTTTTTGACTTCACCAGTGTCGTGGTAGGTGTTATGTTTTGGGTGGTCAATCACAAATTGATCCCAACCATCATGGAAGTCTTGTTTGAATCTTAGCAACTTACTCTTAACCGTTTTAAACATAGCTAGAAGCAACTAAACTAACAAAATTATGAAATGATACCCCTTTATGACGCGATGATCAAATAGCGTACAGCTTCAAACTCTTTGGCTTAAAGGGCTAATCGTGCCTTTTCTTAGGTATAAAAATAAAGCTTGATCATACCTGCGACAGCAGGTATTTAGAATATTTCTTTTTCTTACACATACATTCTTAGGTAAGCTTCTCTTTCCGATAGTTTTTCCATAATAACCACAAAAAGAATGGCGCACCCAATAACGCCATAATGATGCCTACTGAAATAGTGTAAGGGTAGGCAATCTCCTTTGAGCAATATATTGTGGTCATCATAATAATTCCTCCTACCAAAGCACTGCTCAACATTAAGCCCTTATGCTCTGCACCTCTTAACATCCGCGCAACATGTGGCGCAATCAGTCCAACAAAGCCAATAGGGCCGGCTACTGCCGTTACTGCTGCAACAATTAACCCTGATGCAAGCAATAGTCTCAAAAGCAATGCACCGACACTCACACCCATCGTTTTGGCGCTCTCCTCCCCCAGAGAAAGAATATTTAACTCACTGGCGCTACGCACTAAAATCCAAAAGCCCACAAAAAGAATCACTGCCACAAACCCAACAGACGCCCAGGATGTGTTTACAAGCCCCCCCATACTCCACATGATGGCTTGGCGCATTTGAGTGTCACCAGAAAAAGAAACTAGCAACATACTTAATGCCCCGAATAAAGCGCTCAATGCCACGCCTGCCAGCAGCACAGAAATCACATTTCCACCCTGAGTAAGCTTTGTAAATAAATATAAAATCAACATCACAACAGATGCGCCAATAAATGATGCCACAATAAATAAAAACATCATAAAGCCCGCGCTCACTAGCCCCACTGTTGGTAAGAATAAAATCAATAATATACCGAAAAAACTTGCACCCGAAGACACGCCCAGAATTGCAGGATCCGCTAAAGGATTACGCAACAGGCCCTGCATAGCACAACCCACGATCCCTAAGCCCGCCCCCACCAACCAAGCAATGAGCACTTCTGGGAGCTTTATCCACAGAATAATTTGTTGATCAACGGATGATATTTGCGTGAGCCCAATCCATGATCCCAACCATGTTAAAAGAGAAGCACCACTACGAGAAAAGCTCAGAAAAACGACAAATAGCCCTAACGCCACCAAAATGGTTAACACATTAAACAGTGGGAAACGCCGCATTTGAATCAGAACACCTCTAAATTTTTTATGTCACATTTAAATTTTAACAGATTCTCGGATATATACATAATCCAATGCAGTGATCTTACTTGATAATTAACACCGAAAGCGTTATAAATCACAGCTATATGAAGGCGACAAAACCTATATTCCTAAATGCGATACAAAATGTCGAATTGATTTAGGAATATAAAAAGGCACATAGGATATTATATGGATCAAGCATTTCAGCTTAAAGGGAAACTATTCACTCTCAGTGTTCTACAACTACAGTCCACTGACCTTGGGAAAATTGAACAGCATCTTAATCAAAAAATCAAACTCGCTCCAAAATTTTTCAATGACACCCCTATTGTTATAGATCTCCACGAAGTTGACTCCCAAATTGAAACACTGGATTTATTAAATTTGAAAGCAATACTTGAAAAATACACCCTCATTCCTGTGGGATTTCGAGCGCTTTCAGAAAAATCCCAAACGATCATCACAGACCTTAAACTTCCACTTATCAAAGAAGCGCGACCCACTGCTCGCCCACAAGTTGAAAAGCAAACAGCCATAGACACCCCCCCCACAGCAAACAAAATTGCGATCAAAACAGAAAAAGAAACCAAACCGCGTACTTATACCTCTAAATCAGGCAAAGGTACTGTCGTCATTGAACAACAAGTTCGCTCAGGACAACAAATATATGCCCCCGATGGTGACCTTGTTATATTAGCCTCTGTCAGTCCTGGTGCCGAATTGCTTGCTGAAGGCAACATTCATGTATATGGCGTACTGAGAGGAAGGGCGCTCGCTGGACTCAACGGGGACACGGAATCCAGAATATTTTGCCAAAAACTTGAGGCAGACCTAGTTTCTATCGCTGGACAGTATAGACTGTTTGAAGAGTCTCTGGGAGAATCAGAAAATACCGCTAAAGGCAAACAAGTTTACCTTAAAGATGGCCAATTGGTTATCGCTACATTATAAAAAATGCAAAAGGAATCAAGTTGTGAGTAAAGAAACTGACAAAGAAAAAGACGAAAATGTTGAAGATAAAAAAGAGGCGCCAAAAGTAACCTCTGAAAAGAAAAAACCTGCAAAAAAAGCACCTGAAAAAGATGAAAAACGTGCAAAAATTATTGTCATTACTTCTGGAAAAGGTGGCGTCGGTAAAACCACAACCAGTGCGGCAATCGGTTCTGGACTTGCAATGAAGGGATTTAAAACAGTTGTTATTGATTTCGATGTTGGCTTAAGAAACCTTGATCTGATCATGGGATGCGAGCGCCGTGTTGTTTATGACTTCATTAATTTAATCAACAAGGAATCCAATATAAATCAAACGCTTATAAAAGATAAACGTATAGACAACTTATACATCCTACCAGCCTCACAAACCCGAGACAAAGATGCGCTCACCGAAGAAGGCGTAGAAGAAGTACTAGATGAAATTGCTAAAACATTTGATTACATTATTTGTGACTCCCCAGCAGGCATTGAAAAAGGTGCGCTAATGGCGATGCACTTCGCAGATGAAGCCATTGTTGTTACCAACCCAGAAGTCTCCTCTGTTCGCGACTCTGATAGAATATTGGGCGTACTTTCCAGCAAAACAAAACGTGCTTCTGAGGGCAAAGACCCCATCAAGGAGCACTTACTCTTAACGCGTTATTCCCCTGAAAGAGTCACAAATGGTGACATGTTGGCGGTTGATGATGTGACCGAAATTCTCGCCATTCCATTACTTGGCGTTATTCCTGAATCAAAGGCAGTTTTACGCGCCTCAAACTCAGGCACCCCCGTTACACTAGACATAGAAAGCAATGCAGGTCTTGCTTATATGGATGCTGTTGGACGCTTCTTAGGCGAAGAAAAGCCAATGCGCTTTATTGCACAAGAAAAAACAGGCTTCCTTAAACGTCTGTTTGGAGGAAAGTAACATGGCATTTTTAGATTATTTCCGCGCCAAGAAAAAAAACACCGCAAACATCGCCAAAGAAAGATTGCAAGTGATCGTGGCACATCAACGCTCTGAGCGAACAGGAAGCAAACTAGATTCCCCAGATTACCTAAAAAAACTTCAACTTGAAATCATGGATGTTATTCGAAAATATATTGAAATTGATCAAGACCAGGTAAAGGTTGAACTGACCCAAAGCGATGACTGCTCAGTCATCGAACTTAACCTAACTTTGCCCGAAAATCAATAACAGCGTCGATAAAGCCCAATGCTTAATATTATAGCGAAAGATACGATCATAAAAATCGAAAATGTTGATTTATTTCGGGGCCACCGCGCTATCTATAAAGATATAAGCGTCGATATTCCTAAAGGAAAAATTACGGCGATCATGGGACCCTCCGGTGCGGGGAAAACCACCATGCTTCACTTAATCGGCGGTCTAATATCCCCCAAAAGTGGCACCGTTAGCGTTCTGGATGAAAACATCAACAGGCTTTCTCGCAAGGCGCTTATGTCACTTCGCAAGCATATGGGTGTGTTATTTCAGTCAGGCGCACTCTTCACCCAAATGTCCGTTTTTGATAATGTCGCTTTCCCTATCCGAAGGAATAGTGACCTACCCGAAAACATTATTGAGAACCTCGTTAAAATGAAGCTTGAAGCGGTTGGTCTAAGAGGTGCGGCTTCTCTCATCCCTACCGAGCTATCTGGCGGCATGGCAAGGCGCGTGGCACTCGCTAGAGCCATTGCGCTTGACCCTGATATTATGATGTATGATGAACCCTTCACCGGGCAAGATCCCATTTCGCTTGGCGTTGTTCTAAAACTCATTAAATCCTTAAATGATGCTCTTAACCTTACCTCTATCGTTGTCTCCCATGATATTCAAGAAGTAATGAGCATCGCTGACTTTATCATTATTGTTGCAAACCAAGGTATACTTGCAACCGGAAACCCTGATGAGATCAAACAAAGTTCATCAGAGCTTGTACAGCAATTTTTATGTGGAAACCCCGATGGGCCTGTTCCCTTTCACTACTCTGCCAAACCATTCGTTGAGGAGCTGTCATGATCCAAGCCACAGCCCGAGTGGGTAAAAACACAATTACCTCCATTAAGCATATTGGTGAAGCAACGATCTTCATATTCCGTGTTATTTTCGGCGCGGTTAACCCTCGACAAGTCTTTGGACAAATGTATGCCATAGGCGTCAACTCCCTCACGATTATTGTGGTTTCTGGGATATTTATTGGATTTGTATTGAGCTTACAAGGATATTATACCCTTGTTAAATTCAACGCAGTTTCTGCCCTTGGGCCCATGGTCGCTCTAAGCATACTCCGAGAACTGGGACCCGTTGTCACCGCTCTACTCTTTGCTGGTAGAGCAGGAAGCGCACTCACGTCTGAAATTGGACTAATGAAAGCCACGGAACAACTTTCAAGTTTAACCATGATGGGCGTTGATCCATTACGCTACATTGTTGCACCTAGATTTTGGGCAGGGCAAATCTGCATGCCTCTACTTAACCTTATTTTTTGTGCTCTCGCTATTTGGGGCGGATATATTGTTGGCGTTAAGCTCCTAGGCTTATACGATGGAACCTTCTGGGGAAATATGCAAAGCGCGGTCTTCTTTAACCAAGACATCTTAAATGGCATTATTAAAAGCATTGTTTTTGGCTTTGTCATCACCTGGGTTGCGGTATACCAAGGATTTTCCTGCATTCCAAACCCTGACGGTATCGCCAGAGCCACCACCAAAACGGTTGTTTACGCTTCGCTTCTTGTCCTCGCTTTGGACTTCTTACTCACCGCTATGATGTTTAAAGGAATGTAAAATGCAAAAAAAATCATCAGAACTACTTGTTGGACTCTTTGTCATCATCGCCATATTAGCCTTTATCTTTTTAGCTTTTAAAGTGAGCGGCCTCTCTTTTCAAAATATCGGTGGTGAAAAAACCTATGTGGTGACCGCAGACTTCACAGACATTGGCTCACTGAATGAAAACGCAGCCGTGCGTATTGCAGGTGTGAAGGTCGGTCAGGTCACGGATATTTCACTCGATGGAGACTCATTTGAAGCCAAAGTAACCATTAAGATCAATCAAAAATTTAACGACATCCCTACAGATAGCTCAGCATCCATACAGACCATGGGCATACTTGGCGATAGCTATATTGCATTACAACCAGGATACGATAACGCTGTCCTTAAAGACCACGGCCATATTCAAACCACCTATGCTGCCACAAACTTAAATTCACTTATCAGCACTTTTGCCTCTGGAGGAAAAACAAAATGATTAAAAATATCCTAGGAATAGTTATCGTCGGCACCATACTTTCGCAATCCGTTATTTATGCAGATACGGTCAAGGAAAAATCAACCGAGACAACAACACAAAGCACCGCACAGCCAGCTAAAGACATGCCCAAAGAGGTCACGGCACCACAAACATTACAAAACCCAACTGTGGTCATTGAATCATCTATCATTAAGATCCAAGACATCCTCGCAAAAAATGCCAGCCAATTATCAAACCATCCTCAAGCACTCATCCGTGTAATTAAAAAGAATTTAATTCCACACTTAGATGTCAATAAAATCGCCAGCGATATGCTTGGAGAAAAATGGGAAACGGCCACAAAAGCGCAGCAAGATACCTTTATTAATGGTTTTATGAATATGCTTGTGCTGATGTATAGTAAAAATGTGGCTCAGCTCGGAGACTACAAAATTAAATTTCGGCCACTCCGAGGAGATAGCTGGAAAACTCAGGATACGCTACAAATATCTGGGATTATTACCAAAGATGGCAGTAGCGCACAAGGATCTCGTATTACAATCTACCTCATAAAGTCTCCTCAGAATCAATGGAAAATTTATGATGTAGCAGCGGAAGGCATTAGCATTATCCAAAATTACCGTAGCCAGTTCCAATCACTCTCCACAGTGGCAGATGCAATTACGGCAGTTGATAAAGTAAATGCCCGCGCCGCCCATAAATAAAGAGTAAACTCATGGCACTTGATATTCAGAAAAACAATTGGTATGTCTCTGAAGCGTTTACCTTCAAAACCATTGCTTATATTGAAAAGCAATCTTCGACTGCCAGAAAACAATTAGATGCCAAACAAGCATGGATTATTAACTGCGAGAACCTATCCCATATGGATAGCGCAGGTCTTGCATGGTTAATGACAAATCTTGCTTTCGCAAAAAAGCACAATATTCCCCTTAACATACAAAATTTTTCGCTCCCCAATACCCTCTTATTAGCGGAAGTACAAGGTGTCTTACAAATACTACAAGAGAAGGCTTCACAGGGCGTGCAAACCACTTCATAATAAAGACCATACAAAATAGTTAATCTAAGAAACAGATTAAGGACGACAACAAAATGAATGCACAAGCACTCGAAGCCCTCATTGAAGCCAATATCGATAACACCAAAGCCATCGTTAAAAGTGATGATAACGTCCACTTTGAAGCCATTGTCATTAGCGATAGCTTTAACAGCATTGCAAGCCGAGTAAAGCGCCAACAAATGGTATATAAGGCACTAGGGGATAAAATCGCAACAGGAGAGGTGCATGCACTTCAACTGCAAACGTTCACGCCAAACGTATGGGAACGTAAACAACAATCAAAGTAAGGACTAACTATGTACGCACTACTTTATCCTATGCTAACACTGATTTTATTCACTTTTATCTGTGTATTTATCAGTATATTTGCACGCGTTCACGCACTCAGAGAAGGACACTTGAAACTCCATGAATTTTCCCTGATGAATTTTTCTGCTGATCAGTCTGCCTTTGTTACCAAAAGCTCACGCAACCTCGATAACTTATTTCAAGTACCGATTCTCTTTTATATCTGTACCATTCTACTTATGCTACTTGGTGATCAAAACACTTATTTTCTAGTGCTGTCATGGCTATTTGTGGGATCTAGAATTATTAACTCATTGATTCACGTTACCTACAATGATTTCATCCACCGCCTCACTGCCTTTATGGTTGGAAATAGTATTTTATTCGTAATCGCACTAATGCTATTAGTGGCCTCTGTAAAATAAGTCACCCATTTTCAGGTGCAACATAATCATCTGGTAAAAATGGCTCTTTCAACTTTCCTGTTGGTGTGGAAGTCAGGCTAAATAAGGGTTAGAATGGGTTATTGAAATTTAAATGTTCTCGCTTTAGCATCACCGAGATGTTTCATCATCATACTCTGGTTCTCTCCTTGAAAAACTTCAGCTGCCAAGAGCATTAGAGTCTCCTCCATATTTTCAAAAACCTCTTCTGGAGAAACCTTTTTTGCTTGTAATGCCTGCATGCTTAAACGTTGCTTCACAAAACTTTTGCGAATGGCAACATACCTGGCTGCTTTATCTTCATTAGTATTTCTGGTATTGGCGCCAATTTTAGTATTTAAAACAGTAATCGACGAGTTTAAATAATCTCTGCCATTATTATAGTTGGAGGCATAAATAAAGACAGCTAAGATTGTGTGGCTACTACTTTATTTCTGCCGCATTGAATATAATTACAATTTACACTTACCCAAGAAATTTAAAATAAGGAATCTTAATATGTATATTAAAAATATGACTATCAAAGATGAGCACATAGATTTTCAAGGGATTTTAGACGGATTACACTATCCATACTATATGGAGGAAACACGTCATCAATATATAAAAGAAGCTCTTGGAGTAGATATTGTTGAAGCAGCAAAGCGTGGGCAAAATTATGTTTTAGCATCTTATGAGCTTAATTTTAGATTATCCCTAAAAAAAGGAGATGAAATAAATGTCACATGTAAATGTATCCAAATTCAAGGTTCAAAGTCTAAATTTGGATTTGAACAAGAAATTTTAATTCATGGAAAAGTAGCGGCCACAGCCTCTTTTATTGCTACCTGCCTCCCTGCTGCAGGTGGTAGACCATATATTCCAGAAGAAGTTAAAAATTACTTATCCAAAACCTCATGAAATCTAAAGTGAACGACCGAGTAACATACTGATTCTTTTATTTTACTAAGCTATCTGAGGAACCGCTCCATGTTTTATTTCAAAGTGAGGAGACTCTATGCCAGGCATAAATATTTGAACATCTTTTTCGTAAATGCTGGTCATAAAGGTTTGTGCCTTGAGCGACATAGGTTGATCTAAAAATTGTGTTAAAAAGTTTTGGTCTAACTCTGACGTAATATCATCTACCAAGTAAATGCACGGCGTATTGTGTTTAGTTGAAAATAAAATGCCTTGTGCGAGTTTCAACATGCAAATAAATAGTTTTTGCTGTCCTCGTGAAAAAATATCTTGGGCTGGCAGTCCATTGGATTTTATTTTTAAGTCCGCACGATGTGGGCCATGGTTGGTAATGCCAAAACGTTTATCTTGCTCATAGTTTTTCTTGAGCAGATCGATAAGCTCAACACCATTTACCCAACCTCTCGTATATTCCATTTCAATAGAGAGTTCAGATATGAAATCCTTGAGTAAAGATTCAGTGATTGGAATGAGTTTCTCGTAGAATCATAATGATGCCGACAATAAGCACAAGTATTGCGTAAATTTGTTGCAATTTATCTTTTGGTAAAATGTATAGTGGTACGGTTTTTTCGGACAGGTGACATAGAGGGTAAAATAGATGCCTCATAACGATATGGAGACAAAATGCATAAGAAAATAGGTTAATTTGGCAAATGGAGTTGTTGTATCCAGATGGATTTTACACGCATCCAGGTGAAAAGATTGAGGAATAAATATATACTTGGTGTTATACCCATTTCTCTACACCGTAGGAACTAGTGAGCAATAAAACCAATAGCAATACCATAGCATCACATCAGCACTTCAATGATTTCGCTACCGGGAAGCGAGAAATTTTAAGCCGCATATCCTCAAATAAGGACTTAGTCGCTTATTTTGAAATGTTTTCAAAAACTACATTCGGTGAATTCATGGTCATCAACCGAGGACTAAATGCCTATTGGACAGATGCCATCGTAAAGTTTCCCATCATGAAACACCCTGAATTTTCAGCCTTAGAGCAGGAGATTTTTAAAAATTTTCCTGTATTCCAAGCAACACAAGAAAGATTTTTTATTTTTAAAAAAATCTGTCAGAAATTTATTGAAAAAGATAGCCATGTTCTTTCTGCGCCCTGCGGATTGCTGCCTGAATTTCTGCCACAAGATATTCAAAACCAAATCAACAGTAAAATAGATGCCGTGGATATTGATCCTGACACACTCCAACAATTAAACAAAAAGCTTGATGAAAGTCTCAAAGCAAACATTTCAATCATTCAAAAAGATATCTTTTCCTTAAAAACTATTAATAAATATAAGCTTATTGTCAGCAATGGATTAAATATTTATTTGAGTGACCCCAACCAAGTTACTAGACTTTACCAAATATTCTATGATGCATTAAAACAAGATGGGATCCTTTTAACCAGCACGTTAATTGCACCAAATGGAAATGAATGGGCAATAGATAAAATAGACCACTATTGGCTAGGGCAACAAAAAATGCTCTTCGCGGACACTCTAAATGTTGCTTGGAGTTGCTACATGGGCACGGAAGAATTTACAACCATGCTCAAAAACATTGGTTATTGTGACATCAACATCATTTGGGATTCCCAGAAAATGTTTCCAACGGTCACTGCAAAAAAATAGCTCCAAAAGTACTCTACTGGCCATGACCTACTTTGCGCTTCTTTCAATAATTTAGGGCCTGGGTTCACCACTCTCGGCTCATCTACTTCAAGAAATAAAGGCAAGTCATTAATAGAGTCAGAATAAAAATATGTTTTGTCAAAAAAATCTTTTGCTGTTGGCACCAATCCTGTGTGCGAGCAATCTGGTTCTGTCGCAAATTCACATTGATCGCAAAGCGAGCTACCCTTGCAGTATGATTCAACATGGAAAAAAATATGATGCTTGATTTCAAATGGCGACATTTTCAGGAAGATATAATTATGATGTCTGTTCGTTGGTATCTTTCATATTCAGTCAGGCTGGGTCAGGGCGCAAGTTCCGGAGCTGAACGCCAATTAAAAAGAATAGCTTATTGTTAGATTGCCACCCTGAGAAAAATATTGGTTTTGAGCTACAAGGTTATAATTTAGGTTAATATCTAGGTTTTCAATTATGGTAGATGCCAAGCCTGTACTTAGAAGAAAACTATGGGGGCCGGGTGTATAGGGGCTTGTTACTGACCAGTTATTATTAGGGCCACCTTTAAATTTGCCCTGAGTTATAATTGCCTTGTTAAGTAAATCGTAGGTATAACCCACAAACAAGAAAGGGTTGACTCTGCCTTTTTCTGACACTGGGATATCCCACTCATAATTAAACCCTGCTCCTATGTTATAAGATGATATTTGAAATGAATTTATCTGTAGGTTTGGATTTAATCCTGATTCAGTATATGAGTTGTCTTGATAATATGCAAAGTCATTAATGAACAGAGGAGTAAGTGTCATGTTATTAGAAAGATCTAATATATATCCCACTCTTGTTTGTATTAAGAACTGATTGCTAAAATAATCTCCTTTAGCTGTAGTTTGCAGAGGCGAGATACCAGCATTATAGCGATATGACTTATTATACCCTAAAGTGTAACTTGTTTGAGCAGCCACATATAAATTTTCAGTGAAGTCGTATACGCCATAGAGTGAAAATTGGAAATTCTCTATATCGGTCTTACCATAATTGTTAGCTACATTTACTGCAATATTTGCATATGAAAATGCTACTCCTAATAGTAAATCTGTAGTTAACTGTTTATCCTTTCCGATAGCAATACCAAAGGTAGAGGCATCATATCCGTGAAAGTTATCTATCGTCTCTTGATCAGAAAACTGGCCAAATATTAATCCCCATAAATTATCACCTTTAGGCGTCTTTTCTTCTGTGTTAGGTGTTTGACCATAAGCCGATTTTCCTGAAGACACTAGACCTCTGTTGATGAAAAATTGACCTGCCATTGCATTAATCCTTTTACTCTCTAATATTGCACTGGTTTTAGTAAGGGCATTATGATTGCGATTAATTCTGTCATTAAGCTCCTCTGTATGCTCTGTGTTATTTAAATAATTATATAAATCATTTAATATATCTCCTAGGTTATCACCATAATCATCAATATAATTTAAGAAGGCGTGTTGCTCGGTCGTTCATAGAAGATTTTGGCTCCTGCCAAAATCGAATCACTACCCTCGCAGATGGTTTTGCCTCAGACGCCCACCTCCGTACCGATCTTCCAAAAAACAAGCCTACAGTCTCGTTTTTGAAAGCCAGTACTGCGTATATGGCTCTACGGGCTGGGAAATACCTTCCAGCTTCCAAAGGTCGAAGCGCTACGCACAATCTCTCAATGGAGCCGAAAGGCAGCCCTTCTGAGGACTACTCGACCTCGGCTTCGCCTCTCCCTGTCTCGCAGCGGGTTTATTATAAGGGTACGCATAATTCTCCAAATCATTACCACTTAAAGCTACATACAAAACAATATCTTCTTGGCTTGCTCCGTTTGCATCACCATCATGTGTTATAAGGCTGAGATCATATAATATAAAAGATGGCAATTCATCTATAGTAGTTGGTAGCTGAGCGTTACTTGTTGGATGCGAGGAGTCAAATAATGTTCTGACGCCTGCTTGCAGGGAGCTAGAAGAATCTAGATTAGTGGTTATGACTATTCTATGGCCACTTAAATTAGCGTGGTTCGCGTTCGTTATCGTAACTACTGGCATGGTTAGATCTTCTACTAATGGGAATTGATATATTCCGTTTCCGACTAAACTATCGGTAGTAATTTCAGACCCAGAATTTAATACAATGGTTGCGTTATTTGTTAGTACTGAAAATGTTGGATGTGAATCCATGATAAGTGTACCAGAATTAACAGAAAGCTTGTCAGTATTCCAGTTATTGTTCCATGTTCTGATGTAAGTCGTATCGTTAAGTTGTATTAACGATAATTTTTTTGTTGCGCCTATAGTTCCAGGATCAGTGACATGTGAATTATTGTGTAAATTCAAAGTACCTTGACTGTCTATACTTGTGACGTTATCAATCGTTCCAAAGATTGTTTTATTTGCAGCTAAGTTTACGGTCCCATCACCTGAAAATTCTACATTACCTGTCACATTGCCATTAAAGTTCATTATACCAGTATTGTTGATGTTGATTGTATTTGTACTTGTAACCACATCTGAGGAAAAAGTCATGGCACCAGTACCAGAGTTTGTAATGGTTTTGGCAAAGACAGTGCCAGTTATAAGGTTGCTAGTGGTGCTATCGGATGTGAGTAACTTGATACTTTTACCAGTTTCACCTACTGATCCTGTAATATTAGAATCACTATGCAGGGAAATCGTACCTACGCCATCTCCGCTAGCAGTGGTGTTCCCTACAATTGTTTTAGATTGAGCTAAATCTACGGTGCCGTCTTCTGCTACAAATATTATATTACCTGTCACATTGCCATCGAAATCCAGAGTCCCAGTTGCTATTTGCGCATATGAACCCAAAACTACATCATCAAAAGCCTTCATAGTCCCAGTATGGAACATTAGAATATTGACAAATATA
>CAUZSH010000024.1:0-24969 GCA_963582935.1 Gammaproteobacteria bacterium | reverse complement strand
GCGCTCCGCACAATCTCCCAATGGAGCCGAAAGGCAGCCCTTCTGAGGACTACTCGACCTCGGCTTCGCCTTTCCCTGTCTCGCAGCGATATAAAATGGAGCCCAGAACAAATATCTGGATATGCAAAAGCAAATAATATTTTTTCCATAAGCCATGAGCGAATTTATCAATTTATTCGTGAGGATAAGGCTTCTGGTGGCGATCTTTTTAAAAATTTACGCCAAGGTAAGAATAAATACCGTAAGAGCTATGGCTCAAAGAAAAAATCAAAAATAGCTTTAGGAAAAGTATCTATAGACTTAAGGCCAGATCTTATTAACAATAAAGAAAGGCTAGGCGATTGGGAGATAGATACTATCGTTGGTAAAGATCGACGCTCGGCAATTATTACAGTTACTGAAAGGATTTCTAAGAAGCTTGTTGCAAAGTATATTCCAAGCCATACATCAATAGTCACTGCTAGAGCAACAGTTGCCGCACTAAATCCATACCTGAATTCAAATATCAAGTGCCAGATTACTCATTGCCGCAATGCGAAAATCCTTAACAACCTCTCCTTCCCTGTGCTAACACCCGACGGAGAGGAAGATAAATATATTGCAACAAGCTATGGGGATAATGAAAAAGCACCAACAAAAAGAAAAGTGGATAACGCTTCTCGTAAAAAATGATGGTGGCCCGACTCGGATTTGAACCAAGGACACGAGGATTTTCAGTCCTCTGCTCTACCAACTGAGCTATCGGGCCAACGCAGGTAATTAAAACTGATTTCAGAGGTCAGGTCAAGCCATTTTCTTAGGTTTTTTAAGCCTGTTGCTCAAAGTTTATACTAAGCGACGGCTACTGGGATTGGGCAAGAAATTTTGCCAAAAAAAGATCTCAAATAATAGCGGATATACTTACGTGGCACACCTGCTTTTAACGAAACATTCATAAAATGATGGCGAATGTTCTTATTGAACATGTCTAACCCAAAACTCATGCTTACTGGTCGACATACTGCAAAGTCTTTCGGCTCAAACATGGCAATATTTCGTTCTATAATACCTAATATCTCCTGATATAACTGACCATCTGAATCAATAACTGGCTCTGATTCGAGTAATCTTTTCACCAAGGTTAAGTCTGCATTCATTTCAACATCATTTATTTTATTCTCATTTTCCTTGTTATCATTGGCACTCCAATCATGTCCCGCAGGTGCAAAGGCTTTACGATTTTTTAAACAAAATTTGACACACTTTCCAGGGTTAAAATAATAATCGATCGCCATAATCATACTCCTTGTGTGTGATTGAAATACACTCAATATTATACGAGAATTCAACCGCACTCAATTAACATCACAGCAGATACTCAAAAGAATTATACCCCTAAAAACAAACCGTTACCCAGCCCCACTAAATATGCTATTTTAACCATAAAAAGTTGTTTAACGGTCTTAAAAAAGAAAAAACATTCAAGTATAGCTAAACCAACTCATCAAGCGCGCGTGGCAATATATTGATCTTTTTCAATCATATCATTTAAGAGCTCCATATCAGCCGTGAAGAAATCCTCTTGAATTTGCGCACAAATTTCCGATACATCTTGAACAATTGAGGTGAGATAGTGATGGCTATTTGCCAATGCTTCCTCAATATCAGCCTCAGATATTTTCATATAAAACTGAACCAGTAGTTCCGTACTTTTATTTCCTAAGCGCTTATCCGAAACCGTACAAACCTGTGCCATTGCCTCAATCGTGACTTGTGAGCAATAAAATATGGTTCGTGGAAATGAAGGCTCCTTCAGCAAGAACTCGGTCACTTGGTGTCGATTAATACCAAAATAGGGTCGTCTGACAATCGCATCGAATGACATGCAACGCTGCAGTGAGCTCTGCCAGAATAACGCCTCCCCTAATGATTCTCTTTCTGAGGTAACATCAAAAGGATGGTAATGATGAATATCCAAGAATCGAGCAGTGAGGTTAGCACGCTCCAAATACATCCCTAATTGCATAAAGTAGTAAGGCTCTTCTCGAAGAATTAAACTGGTATACATCCCTTTCCAAGTCAAACAATACTCTTGCAACTCCATACAAAAGACCTCAATATCCCATTCAAATAACTTCCTCGTCTCAGGTTTTTGTAGCCATAACCAACAACGGTTGACCAACTCAAACATCTCATAAGAAATCAAATCCCGAGCAATCCGCGCATTTTCACGAGCCGCCTTAATCGAAGAAAAAGCCGAAGATGGGTTGTCCTCATCCCAAATCAAAAACTCTAGTAATTGATCAATATTATAATCATTAAGCTTGCCAAAACGCTTTGTAAAACCATCACGTTCTCCAAGCACCACAAGGAGTGGAAACCACAACTGAGTTGTATTTATATCCGTTTCAAGCACATAGTTATAGTTAACTTTAACGGCTTGCGTCACCATTTCAGCACGTTCAAAGTGACGTGCTAACCAAAAACAATTTTCTGCTGTACGTGAAATCATTATTTTATCCCCTTACCCTAAAACCCAAGCATCTTTTGAACCACCACCTTGACTAGAGTTCACCACATAAGACCCCTCTCTTAATGCGACTCTTGCAAGCCCGCCTGGCATTGCCCAAGTATCGTCACCTGTCACCAAAAATGCGCGCAAATCTACACGTCTTGGCACCACACCCTTATCTTCAATAAACGTTGGGCAAGTTGACAGCTCTATTAAAGGTTGTGCAATATAGCCACGAGGTGTTTTTTTTATTTTCACCGCAAACTCATCTCTTTCTGCTTGTGTGGCTTGAGGCCCCATTAACATGCCGTAACCACCCGATCCGTTTGTTTCCTTCACCACGAGCCTATCAAGGTTTGCAAGCACAAATTCTCTATCTTTCTTTTCACTGCAAAAATAAGTATGCACTTGAGCGATAATTGGCTCCTCATCAAGATAAAACCTTATCATCTCAGGAACATAGGGATAAATTGCTTTATCATCTGAAATACCATTGCCAATCGCATTAGCGAGTACAACATTTCCAGCTTTATAGGCTGCCACAATACCAGGAACACCCAGCATACTATCTGGATTAAAAAACTCAGGATCTAAAAACTCATCATCAATTCGCCGATATACAACCGACACCAGTTGTGGGCCTTTAGTGGTCTTCATATAAACATAATCATCTTTCACAAATAAATCTGAGCCTTGGACAAGCTCACACCCCATTTTACGCGCCAAATAGCCATGCTCAAAATAGGCTGAATTAAAAGAGCCTGGTGTCAAAACAACCGTAATACCTTTTACTGTTTTATTGCCCATTTTACGAGTGGGCGCCACCTCATTGAAGGCTCGGCGTAACTTCAAAGGATAATCTTCTACTCTGTCGACAGTTTGTTTTGAAAAAACACTATGAAACAATCGCTTCATTACATGACGATTTTCTAACACATAAGAAACACCAGAAGGCGTACGAACATTGTCTTCTAAAACTTTAAAACCCTCTGAGTCCTTAATTAAATCCAAACCTGCAATATGAATATAAACGCCACCAGGAGGGGTGACGCCTCGCATTTTAGGCATATACTCTTCTGAACTTTCCACGAGCTCTCTTGGGATTTTTCCAGCCTCTAAGATTTTTTGATCTGAATAAATATCATTTAAAAAAGCATTAAGCGCTTTGAGTCGCTGTTTAAGCCCTTTTTCTAAGGTTGTCCATTCTTCTTTTGAAATAACCGTTGGAATTAAGTCAAATGGAAAAATCTTCTCGGTTCCTTTTTGATCAGCATAAACCGTAAAAGTAATACCATTCTGTAAAAATGCTGTATCCGCTAATTGTTGACGGTCGACAAATCCATCCTTATCAAGTTCATTTAGTAAATTCACCAAGGACTCTACGCCAGGATATGGTTTGCCATTTTCTTGAAAGAGCTCATCATGCACACCATCATACCCTTTATAACCTTGAAATAACTTCTTATGTTCCTTCTTTTCCACCACGACTCATCCTTACTATGCTGACACTTACAATACAGAATTGTAGCAATTTTACCCTATTTGAGCAAGTTTGAAGAAGAGATTACATTTATACATAAACCAATTAAAAACCTTGATTTTACCCCATAAATACCAACGATCTATTTTTACTGACGATTGCAAAATTATCCCATACACTAACCATTTAATAATAAAAATTGCACCCGAATCGTTATGCCTGAATTACCTGAAGTTGAAACCATAAAAAATGGATTATCACCCCACCTTATGGGAAAGCGCTTCAAAAGTATTCAGATTTTCCAACCTAAATTACGGTGGTTGATCTCAAAAAATCTTCCCCATGAATTACAGGGCGCAAAAATACGCCATATCCGTAGGCAGGGCAAATACATACTTATCTACACAGATAACGGCACGCTCATGATTCACTTAGGGATGTCTGGATCACTAACAATCCATGAGCCACCTATTAGTGACAGGATAAAACACGATCATGTAGAATTTATCATTGAAAATTTTGCATTGCGGTATAATGATCCCCGAAGATTTGGCGCAATGATTTGGACAAAGGATGATCCGTTACAGCACCCTCTACTCTGCAAACTTGGACCTGAGCCACTATCAGAAGATTTCAACGGAAATTATCTCTGCAAAAAATCACGTGCCACAAAAAAATCCATCAAAAAACTTATCATGGATGGACATATTGTCGTGGGCGTTGGGAATATCTACGCTTGTGAGGCACTATTTCAGGTCGGCTTACACCCTGATAAAGCATCCTCAGAAATCCCAAAAAATAAAATCGATAACTTGGTAACTCAAATCAAAAAAACACTTTCTGAAGCCATTAAGCAAGGAGGAACCACATTAAAAGATTTTAAAAATACCGAGGGTAAACCCGGATATTTTTCACAATCCTTACTGGTTTATGGTCGAAAAGGAAAGCTATGCCAAACCTGTCAAACACCGATAGAATCCATGATGATTGCACAAAGAAACAGTTTCTTTTGCCCACAATGCCAAAAACTGTAAGACTTATCTACAATATGGGATCCACAGAATGAGCACCCTAATGCTACACCTGAACCGCCCCATGTGCCTGGATAGTTGTCGCCTCCAGAGATCCCATTAAAACACCGGGATTTGAATGGGTCAGGACTTCGCTGTAAATAATCGCAGCAATCATTAAAATACCAAAAATCCCTGCCCAAAGACGCAAACGTTGTCTATTTTGAGGTTTTTGTTCATGATGAGACATTATTCTCTTCTCCTTTTTATTTTGGGCTTGACAATGCATACACTAAACCTTACTTTTAACCATAGATTTCAAGGCGAGTTTAATCAATGATTCAACGCCCGTTGCTTCCAATCTAACACCCATAATACTTTTATGTGCTTCTTTATTTTTATAGCCCAAGGCTTCAAGCGCACTAATTGCTTCTATAATATCCTTCCTATTTGCACCCAAAGTCGCAGAAAGATCTTTCGCCAATGCGCTTTGAATTTCTGTTTGAGGTGAGCCATCCATTGTGGTCAACTCCATCAACTCAACAGCAAGTTTTTCAATCCGATCTTTCATTTCTACGATTAAACGCTCGGCCGTTTTTTTGCCAATCCCAGGAATCGTCACCAATAAACCATGATCTTGAGATTCAATACAGTGGATTAGTGTGACGCCATCCATCCCTGACAATATGGCGAGCCCCATTTTAGGTCCCACACCATTTACTTTGATAAGCTCTTGAAATAGACGTCGATCAGATTTACTGATAAACCCATACAATAATTGCGCATCTTCTCGTACCACAAAATGCGTATGTAGGAGGACCTCTTTCCCGACATCTGGCAATTTATAAATGGTCGTCATCGGTGCTAATATTTCATATCCAATACCCGAAACTTCAACCAATAAGAGTGGTGCTTTCTTTTCAGCAAGCTCTCCACGAATGCGAGAAATCATATTATGTCCTTAACCTTTTACGAACCACTTTTGTCGCACCTTGCAAGTGCAGCAAGCTTTGAGAAGTATGAAAATGGCAGATGGCAACGGCTAGAGCATCGGCTGCATCCTCTTGAGGTTTGGCGCTTAACTCTAATATTGATTGCACCATATGCTGTACCTGCTGCTTTGACGCGCCACCCGTTCCAACCACAGATTGTTTCACCTGTTTTGCTGAATATTCTGAAATTGGCAAGTTTGAGTTTGCAAGCGTAAAAAGTGCCACACCTCTCGCTTGCCCTAACTTTAAAGCTGAGCCTGGATTATTAAACATAAATATTTGCTCAATAGCCGATTGATCTGGCTGACATGCTTTGATGACTTCTTTTAATCCATCATGTATTTCAGCCAAACGATCTCCCGTCTCAACACCTTTCACTCGAATACACCCACTGGTCACATAATGACATTGCTTTCCCACAACCTTAATCACACCAAAACCGGTGGTTCTAGAGCCAGGATCAATGCCTAAAATAATCATTAGATACTCATTTCGTCTAAGATATGTTGCGGAATTTCAGCATTGGTATAAACATTTTGAACATCATCAAGATCCTCAAGCTTGTCTACCATCCTCATGACTTTTTCAGCTTGTGCCACACTGTCAACGGTAATTTTTATATCCGCATGCATGGTGATTTCAGCATTCTCTGATTCAAGCCTTGCAGAATCCAGCGCCTCCTTGATATCAACGAAATCATCTGGTGTAGTCATCACCTCAATGCCACCACTATCATCAGAAACCACATCTTCAGCACCTGCTTCAAGCGCTACATCCATAATTTGATCCTCGTCTAAACCTGCCGAAAAATAAATGATTCCCTGCTTTTTAAACATGTAAGAAACTGAACCATCCGTACCAAGATTACCACCTAACTTACTAAATGCATGACGCACTTCAGCAACGGTACGATTTTTATTGTCGGTCATACAATCCACAAGAATAGCAATACCGCCTGGACCATACCCCTCATAACGCAACTCATCGACGTTTGTCGCATCATCGCCACCCGCACCTTTTTTCACTGCTCGATCAATGGTGTCACGCGTCATATTATTGCTTAATGCAGTAGAAATTGCCGCACGTAATCTAGGGTTTGCATCTGGCTCACCACCCCCTAATTTTGCCGCAATCGTAATTTCCCGAATCAGCTTTGTAAAAATTTTTCCTCTTTTTGCATCTTGTGCGGCTTTCTTATGTTTTATATTTGCCCACTTACTATGACCCGCCATACTCACCTCATGTGTTCTAAAAACCTTGAGACATTTTAACGAGAAAAAATTATGACTGAAACCTTTTATTGGAATTTATAATAAATGATGTAATTGAGAAACTTGAACCGCAGGGGCTACCACATGGTTTTCGAGATTTTTGTGATGTACGTACATCGTTGCCATAGATGTAATCACTAGAAATAAAGAAATATGGGCACCTAAAACAAACATCAGCCTATTGGTTTCTTCAAAATCGTCCTCTTCCTCAATAAACACATACATATATTCACTCTTTATAGATTTAAAGTTATACTTCACAACAAGCCTGAGATAGCAACATAAAAGATACATACGCGAAATAAATACAACTTAAATGCAATTAAAAAGTAGGCCAACATGAGTTTAGAACACAATTTTCATCTTTCAGCGGCATCCGAACGCAATAAAATACCCATCTTATCGCTGCTCAAAAAATATCTTGTGCTGGATGAATCTATCTTAGAAATCGGTAGTGGTACAGGACAACATGCTCGTTTTTTCGCAGAACAACTTCCCTTTATAAAATGGCAACCCACTGATTTAAGCGAACGCATTCCCACATTAAATGCTTATTTAAAAGACTCGCAATCCCCCAACATTTACCCTACTCTCCCATTAAATGTTTCCGATAATGTCTGGTCTAAAGCCGCCCAAGAATGTTCAACCGCCTATACCGCCAACACTTTTCACATTATGCCGCTCTCTGCCGTGGCAGATTTTTGGAAGAACATCACACAAACACAATGTTATAAGGTGGTTGTCTATGGGCCTTTCACTTATAAAGGACAATATACCTCCGCGAGTAATGAAGCGTTTCATAAAAACCTAAAGTCCAATAATCCAGAACAAGGCATCCGCTCCTTTGAGGAAATAAACAGCATGGCTGAAACCGCTGGATTCACCTTACTGCGTGATCATAAAATGCCCGCAAACAATCAGCTCATCGTTTGGTATAAGCCTTAGACAAATAATTTCGCAACGGGCTTAAAGGTTTTACGATAGCCATCAATCACACCATGCTGTTCTAGCAACTCAAAATGCAACTTTGTTGGATAGCCTTTATGCTTGGCAAATTGATATTGCGGAAACTGTTTATCCAGCTCAACCATCAAACGGTCGCGATGCACTTTGGCGAGGATAGATGCCGCACTAATTGCTTGCACTTTACTATCCCCTTTGATAATCGCCTCTGAAGCATAATGCCATTCTGGACAACGACTTCCATCCACTTGAACGAAGTCTGGCTGAACCTTTAATTGCTCAACAGCTCGTTTCATTGCCAATAAGCTTGCTTGCAGAATATTTAAGATATCAATCTCTTTTGGTGTCGCCTCAGCAATTGCGTAGCTTTTAGATTTTTGAATAATTTCATCAAACAATTTTTCACGTTTTTTTTCTGTTAGTTTCTTTGAGTCCGCCAGCCCAATGATCCCATGCCCCTCTTCCAAAATAACGGCAGCAGCCACCACAGAACCCACTAACGGTCCTCGTCCTGCTTCATCCACACCTGCAATCATTTTATGATGCTCAGTCATTACACCGCTCCTGGGAAATCAAGCTGTCTTAACGCTTCCATTAAAATCACCGCTGTTGCATTTGAAAGATTTAGGCTTCGACTATTCGCAAGCATTGGAATTCGAATAATTTGATGTTTTTCTAATGAAGTCAATAAATCTTTAGGAAGCCCTCGTGTTTCGGGTCCGAATAGCAACACGTCTTCATCTTGATATTGGACTTGATGATAACCCTTTGTTCCATGTGTAGAACAAGCAAAAATACGCTTATCACCCATTTCCTGCAAAAACGCTTCATAATTTTCATAACGTTTTATCTTTGCGAACTCATGGTAATCAAGCCCTGCCCGACGTAATCGCTTATCATCCACATCAAACCCTAGTGGCTCGATAAGGTGTAACTGCGCGCCAGTATTGGCACAAAGTCTGATAATATTCCCAGTATTGGGCGGGATTTCTGGCTCAAATAAGGCAATATGTAACATATGAAATATCATTTTTTACTAAAACCAAAAAGATAGCAAATTTTATCAAAGCAATCTATAATTCATTCATTAAAGCACTCATTTTGTCGATAAACACATGATTCAAAGAAGCTTAGATAATTTAAAACTTTATGCGCTCGTGCCTGCATATAATGAAGCTGATCTGATTGAAGACTTCATTAAAACGCTCGATGAAAAGCTTTCCGAGTTTGCGGCTGATCGCACCATCATTGTGGTAGATGATGGCAGCCAAGACAAAACGGCGGAAATCGTACGTCGCCTTTCTACTGAATACCCCATACATTTTATTAGCTTCTCCAGAAATTTTGGCAAAGAAGCTGCCATCACTGCGGGTATAAATGCCGCCAACGATGCCGATGCGCTTGTTATTATTGATGCGGACTTTCAACACCCACTTGAAGTGGTGAATCAATTTATCGAAAAATGGTTGGAAGGCTATGACAATATCTATGGTATCCGCACAAGGCGTGATCAGGGTTTTTTAAAAGGCTTTTTGTCTTCTTCCTTCTACAAAATAAATAAGCGAATTATGCGCATTGACCTTCCTGCCAATGCCGGAGATTTTAGGCTTGTGGATAGGCAGGTTATCCAAGCGATCAATTGTCTTCCCGAGGCAAATCGCTTTATGAAAGGCTTATACGCTTGGGTTGGATTCAAAGGTTGTCCTGTAAATTACACCGTAGCAGAGCGTGCGGGTGAAGGCACCAGCAAGTGGGGTTACTTAAAACTTTTTGAGCTTGCCATCACGGGGATCACCGCCTTTTCAGATATTCCATTACGGTTTGTATCCATGTTAGGGTTCTTTGTTTCTTTTATTTCAATCTTATATGGCATCTTTATTATTGTTGAAAAACTCGTCTTTGGTATCCCGTTACAGGGCTGGGCAACCATTGCTGCAAGTATTATGTTTTTCGGAGGGATCCAACTGATTAGTATTGGTGTACTGGGCGAGTATATCAGCCGTATCTTTAATGAAGTGAAGCAACGCCCCACCTATATTGTCGACCGCAGAACCAGCATTGATAAAAAAGAAAAAGACACAAAAAAATAAGCACCCTATAAATGTCTCTGATCGCTTCTCTCAAAAAAATTATCGCAAATCCGCTTTTCTACCAAATTTTTAAGTTTGGTTGTATTGGCGTATTGGCAGCCATTGTTAACTTTATCGTAGTGATATTTTTAGTGGAAAAGTTCTCTTGGCATCCCTTAACTTCTAATATTCTCGGATTTCTTTTCGCCTTTCAAGTGAGTTTTTTTGGGCATCGCCATTGGACGTTTAAATCTGCTAATATCAAAAGCCATCATATAGCATGGGCAAAGTTTTTTGTTGTCGCCGTCTTTAGTCTTGGGCTAAATCAAGCGTCCTATGCTTTCTATCTCTTTTTCATTAGCAACTACACACTTGCCTTGTTCTTAGCCTTGGCAACTGTGCCTCCCATTACTTTTGTATTGAGTAAAATATGGGCGTTTAAATGAGACCTACCGTTTTACATCCTAAACTGTTCGCCCAAGTAAACCTTACGAACCTGCTCATTTTGTAGCACCTCATCAGGTGTTCCTTCTGCAATTAAGTTCCCTGCATTCATAATATAAGCATGCTCACAAATATCGAGCGTCTCTCGAACATTATGGTCTGTAATCAAAACACCAATACCCCTATTTTTTAAATGGGTAATGATTTGTTTAATATCTATAACGGAAATAGGGTCGACTCCAGCAAAGGGTTCATCTAGCAATATAAAGCGAGGCGCCGTCGCCAAGGCTCTAGCAATTTCAGTTCGTCTACGCTCCCCACCAGAGAGTGACATACCCAAGCTTCCCCGAATATGTTGAATATTAAATTCCTTTAGTAAATTCTCCATAATATCCACACGTTTTTCTTTTGTAAGCTCCTTACGCGTTTCAAGAATCGCCATAATATTATCTTCAACAGAAAGTTTTCTAAATACGGACGCTTCTTGAGGAAGATAGCCAATACCATTACGTGCACGCCAATGTATGGGCATAGCCGTAATGTCATGTCCATCTAAAACAACGGTGCCTCTATTTGCACGCACTAAGCCTACAAGCATGTAAAAGGCAGTGGTCTTCCCTGCACCATTTGGTCCAAGCAATCCAACGATCTCGCCAGACTTCACTTCTAGGGAAATCTCATTGACCACCCAACGTGATTTATAACGTTTACCAAGCTGCATGGCTTTTAGGACACTTCTCTCTTCTTCTTTCATATTATTCCCCTAAAGTGCCATTATCTATGATCATCGTCGCACGTCCGCCTGTATTTGGTACACTAACAAGTTCTGATTTTGTATCATATGTTATCGTATCGCCCGTAAAAGTATTCCCTCCACGATCCAGCTTTGCATGTCCGCTCACTTTCAATATATCTTGAAGTGGCAAATATTGCATCACATTCCCTTGTGCATAAACGACTTGCTGCTGGCTATCCGTTTTTTTATCAGGCAATGAATAATATTGTGCCAAATTTTTATCACTATCTACCGTCATGGTGATTTTATCCACTTGATTTGTTTTTTTGTCCATGGTGATCGTCAACTTTTGACCGTTAATAAAACGGCAAGCACCTTGTTTTTGACAAATTTCTTTGGCTTTTTCCAATTCTATTTTACTAATTTCAGGATAGGCTTTTGAGTTCGCATCCACCCACAAAGAATAATTCGGTTTTGTTTTTGAGATAAGTTCGGGAAAAGGACCGCCATCTTTTTGGCACTGAATCGCCACACCCTTAATTTGCATCACAATAACATTCCCTTCATAAACAACTTGATGTTGCCCTTGATCATACATAATGCTGTCGCTACAAACTGTGACTGGGCCATTGTCATCCTTACTTTTAGAGCCAAAAATATTTTCTGAAGGCGTCATTCCATAAACATACTGAGCACCCAACATAAAACAAAAAGGCAATAAAAAAAGCCTATTGAACATGATCATAATACGTTCTCACTTGTGATAATAATTTCACCGTAGTCGGGTTAAATTTTGCATCCATACCCACCCCTGTCATAATGTTTGCGGAACCGGGTTCCGTTATCTTAACCGGTTTCTCTGTATGAGCGGTATCCTTTTTCGGATAGACATAAGCCTGCTCAGTCGTCATTTTAATCGGTGGTGACTGTTTACCATTTCCTACTTGAGATAAAACAACATCACCTTTCAAATTAATTTCAGTATTATTATTCGCAATATCGGCCAAATTAGAGGTTAACACCCATGGCTTTTGACTCTGATCGTTGCCATAGATCACCAGTTTTACTCTCTGTAGTTTTGAAATGCCATTTTCAAGGCGAGTAAAATTTGTTGCATTTGCGATATATTTAATGTCGCCCTTATCGTCCATTTGATAAAACTGAACTTTTTTCCCAAAATTTGTCACAAAATCTCCAGGAACTTTTGATTCAGTTTGATAATTCTGTGCGGACTTAATCGCTACCCAGCTTGTCACTCCCACCACCAGCGTCAGACCAATCGTCGAAAATATCGAGCGTTTGCTGAAAAAGGTTAGAAAATTTAGAATATTAGAGGTCATACGTGCCCGCCTCACCCAACGATAAATAATCCTCTAGCAATTTCCCAGTGAGATCATTCGCTTCATAAATTAAGTCGCAAACTTCACGCACTGCGCCCTCACCACCTTTTGCCTTGCAGCGGTAATCGGCTAAATCATAAAGCAACGCATGCCCATCCTGTGGGATAATGGCGCACCCCACCTCGTTCAGCAGTGGCGCATCTGGCAAATCATCACCGACATAAGCCACTTCATATTTTTCCAGACGATATTTTTCTAATAGTTCCGCAAAGGCTTTAAGCTTATTTTTTTGTCCTTGATAAATATCTTCCACACCTAGCGCCGACATTCTTAATTGTACGATGTTAGAGCTTTTCCCTGTAATAACGGCGATGGCAATGCCTAGTTTTTGAATATGCTTAATACCCAAGCCATCTTTGACATTAAAAAATTTTGACTCTTCGCCATCGTTACCGATAATAATTTTGCCATCGGTCAATACGCCATCCACATCAAGAATAAGCATTTTTATTTCTTTTAATTTGGAACGTATCATCGGTCACACCATTCGCAAGGGTCATTTTAAACAGTATACACAAACTATAGTTTATTATGCAGGGATTATCTGGGAAAATGGACTGGTTTATCAAACTACTTTCTTAAGGAGACGACCTTGGGCTTTCGACTATCAAAAATATACACCAAGACGGGTGATAAGGGTAATACCTCTCTCGCATTCGGTGATCCTATTCACAAAGGAGCACTGATCATAGAATGCATTGGCAACATTGATGAGCTAAACTCATTGATTGGTTGCACCTTCAGTAAACTTAACAAGGATTCAAAAACTTATGATCCATTGATTCACATCCAACATCAACTATTTAATTACGGCGCTGAGCTTGCCATGCCCAAACACCCTAAAATTGATGCGCAAGATGTGACATTTCTTGAAGAAAATATTGATCACTTAAATACCATGCTTCCTTCACTTAAAGAGTTTATCTTACCTGGTGGCACACCTGCCGCTGCAGACTGTTTCTTTGCTCGTGCTTATGCCCGAAAAGCTGAACGTAACCTCGCCCGCTTTCAGCAAACAAACGCCCTTTCAGAAATTCTCTTGCAGTATATTAATCGCCTCTCTGATTTTCTTTTTGTGGCAGCCCGTTACCTAAATAAAGAAAATGAACATCCTGAAACCTATTGGCAAAGCCAACGTCTACAAAAAAATCAATAGCCTAAACCGGCTATTTTTAAGTGCTTTATGTATATGGTGAACATTCTCACGTATAATAGTTAACATATCACTTCACAGGAATCTAAGATGGATATTATTATTGTTGGTGCTGGACAAGTCGGCTCTTCTTTAGCAAAGAACCTCCAAACTGATCATAACGTTAGTCTCATTGATACCGACCCTGAAAAGCTTAGTAACTTACAAAATAAATATGATATTAAAACAATCTGTGGCTCAGGGGCACACCCTCATATCTTGGCTGAAGCCGGTGCTGCAGATGCCGACATGTTAATTGCGGTTAGCAATAACGATGAAGTGAATATTGTTGCCTGTCAGATTGCATATAGCCTTTTTAAAACACCAACCAAGATGGCACGTCTGCGAAATAAAAGCTATGGTCGCTATCCTCAGATCTTTGATAAAGACCACATCCCCATTGACCTAATCATCAATCCCGCTGAACTTGTTACCACCCGTCTTGTACGATTAGTGGAACACCCAGGCAGCTTTCAAGTTGTGGATTTCGCAAATGGCCGCATGCAAATGGCAGGCGTGTCTATTCATCCAAAATCTCCGCTTATCGGGATGAAACTACGAGAATTTCGAGCTGAACTTCCAGACATTGACGCAAGGATTGTCGCCATTTACCGTCATAGACAGGCCGTCATTGTCACGCCTGACATTACCTTCAAGGCCCGCGATGATGTCTTTTTTATCTCTGAAGGAGATCACCTTCAAACCATTATATTAGAATTTCAACCGACACAAACCCAAGTCAAAAAAATCTTTATTGCAGGTGGTGGGCATATTGGTACTTCACTTGCCAAGACATTGGAAAGCAATTTCTCTACCAAGTTAATTGAACGTGACCTCCATCATTGCCATAAAGCGGCTGAAGTATTAAGCGAAACCATTGTCCTAGCTGGAGACGCCGCTGACACTGATCTCCTTGAAGCTGAGGGCATTGATGACACTGATTTATTCTGCGCTGTCACCAATGATGATGAGGCAAACATTATGTCTGCCATGCTTGCAAAACGAATGGGTGCAAAAAGCACCATTGCATTGGTGAATAGCATGAGTTACGCCACACTTATTGATGATGGTCACACCATTGACCGAGCACTTTCACCACAAAGAATCACCATTGGCGTAATCCTAACCTACTTACGTAAGGGAGATATGGTCAACATCTACTCGCTTTACAATGGAACCTGCGAAGCGCTAGAAGCGGTGGCACATGGTGACGAAGAAAGCTCAGGGCTAGTGGGTCGCGCAATTGGTCAACTCCATTTACCTTCTTCTACCATTATCGGCGCCATTGTGAAAAACAATCAACCCATGATTGCACACGATGATATTGTAATCGAGCGGGGAGACCGCATTATCTTGTGTATCAGTAACCCAAAAGATGTTAAGAGTGTTGAAAAAATATTTCAAGTCTCTCCTACCTTCCTATAAACCTTAAAACGAGGCTTTATAAAAAATGCTGGTTAAACAATATTTAACACCCGAAATTCACCTTGCATTACAAAATAAAGTCGCAAAATGTGGCTTTACCCTTGAGGATATTATTCGCTCTGGCTTTGAAAATACTGATGGTGATATTGGCATTTATGCGGGGGATGAGGATTGTTATCATCAATTTGCGATATTATTTGACGCGATCATTCAGGACTACCATCACTATCAGCCCCATGAGATACACCCCAAAAACCTTGATGATTCGGACTTAGAATCATTACCCAACCTAGATCCTGAAGATAATCGAATTCTTTCCACAAGAATTCGCGTTGGTCGAAATCTTAAAGGCTATGCACTGCCTCCAGCGATCTCAAAAGAGGCGAGACAAGAAGTGGAAGCCCAAATTATTACCGCACTTGCGAAATTAGATGGCGAACACAAAGGACATTATTACCCACTATGTGAAATGAGCGAATCAACACGAGCTCAATTAGTTGCGGATCACTTCCTATTTAAAAAAGGAGATCGCTTTTTAGAGTCCGCAGGGGTCAATAGAGATTGGCCAGATAGCCGTGGTATTTTTCACTCAGATGATAAACAATTTCTTATTTGGGTAAATGAAGAAGATCAATTGCGCATTATTTCCATACAAAAAGGTGCTGATATTGCTCAGGTATTTAAGCGACTCGTGACGGGCATTCAGGCTTTGGAACAAGAAATCCCCCTTCAATTTGACCCCCATCTTGGCTATATTTCTAGCTGCCCCACCAACCTTGGAACGGCATTGAGAGCAAGTGTCCATATTAAGCTTCCGCTCTTAAGCCAAACCAATTATTTCAAAAAAATATGCGCTGATTTGGAATTATCTATTCGAGGAATTCATGGTGAACATTCAGAGTCTATTGGCGGTATTTGGGATATTTCTAACAAAAGAAGGCTCGGGCTTACCGAAGTGGATTGTGTATTGACACTTTATAATGGGGTTAAAAAACTCATTCAACTCGAAATAGAACTTGAAAATAAAAGGTAATAACTCTCATGCCACGGACTTCTGGACCACAATACTTACTGAATGGATTTCGGCTCATCTTTGCTCCGAAAACAAGACGATATATTGTTATCCCCCTACTATTAAACACCTTTCTTTTTATCGGATTATGGTATGGGGGCTATCAATTAACAGATTCATTGATTCAGTGGTTCCACCAAGCTGTTCCAAGCTGGTTTCAATGGCTTGGTTTCTTATTTTACTTTCTGTACGTTCTCTGCATGATGATCATTACTATTTATTGTTATGGGGTTCTAGCGGTGTTAATTGGCTCTCCATTTTATGGCATGTTATCTGAACACATCCAAGCAAAGCTCTCAAACAGCACACCCTCTGAAATGTCGAATATAGAAATGCTCGCTATGATCCCAAAAGCCATCTTGCGTGAAATACGAAAGATCCTCTATTATATCCCTTGGATTATCCTCATTCTGATCTGTACCTTTATCCCCGTATTAAACCTTGCAACAGCTCTTATGTGGTTTGCCTTTGGGGCTTGGGTACAAGCTATTCAGTACATTGATTACCCTTTTGATAACAACCAAAAGAGCTTTGCCGAATTAAAAATCACCTTGAATCAAAATAAAGGACTCGCACTGTCCTTTGGTGGTATGACCATGCTTTTTATGATGATTCCCGTTATCAATATCTTCACCATTCCCGCTGCGGTTGCGGGTGCTACCAATATGTGGGTAGATCATTGGCAGCAAGAAAATCACACACCCTTAGATCTGAATAAACGCATAGATAAATAACAACCCAACCAACATGCCCACAAGTGGTCCGCAAACGGGAATCCAAGCATACTTCCACTCTGAACTTCCTTTTCCTGCAATAGGTAAGATAGCATGAGCAATTCTTGGACCTAGGTCGCGAGCAGGGTTGATCGCATAACCCGTTGGACCCCCTAAAGACAAACCAATCCCCCAGATCACAAACCCAAACATATAGGGCAATGCACCTTCTGAAAAATTATAGGTATTTCCATATTTAATGAGCGCACCCACAATGATAATCAATGCAGCTGTCGCCAACATTTCACAGAGAAAATTTGAAGGGGCATGACGAATTTCAGGCGAGGTTGAAAATACCATAAGCTTAAAACGCTGATCTTTTGTTGCTTTCCAATGAGGGTAATACACCAGCCAAACGAGTATTCCTCCTAAGAAACACCCAATAACTTGAGCTAGGACAATCAACATAACTTTACCAAAAGAGGTATATATGCCCAAACCATATTTTGCGAGCGAAACTACTGGGTTTATATCTCCTTGCGGAGAACCTGCTGCCAAGGCCACAAAAATACCAATCATTACGGCAAAGCCCCATCCTGTGGTAATCACAATCCAGCCAGCTCCTTCAGCCTAAAACACCAGCAACCGCGCCACCACCAAATAAGATCAAAAACATCGATCCCATCATTTCGCCAAAAAAATAACTGTGTAACATATCTTCCCATTTTTTATGTTTTTAAACGATCAAATTTTTTTCCAATTTTCAGTCCCTTGCAAATATACTGGCTGCGCATCCAATGCATCCATATACTCATTATTCGCCATCTTTTGTTCAATATAAGGCAACATATCTTTCGCATTTGGAAAAAATGGCGTTGTGATTACTTTCATGCCCTCCAAACTCTCAAGTACAAGCCCACAACCATCTCCTGCATATAATTCTGACATTTGACTTGGCTGGAAGTTTGGAGTTTTCACGGATGACTCATTTAAAACTTCAAGCAAGCCTAATTTTTCATTATATTGATAATCCCCCACATAAAGATCATTCACCTTTGCATCAAGAACAATGGAGATATTTGGTATTTTATGTGCTTTAAAAACCGAAACTGCATAAGCATGCATACTTGAAAAGGGAATAACCGGAATATTATTTACGAGTGCAAGTCCTTGCGTAATCGCCGCTGATAATCTGACACCAACAAAGCTGCCAGGGCCCACACCATAGCTAATATAATCAAGTTCTGACACTGAAATATGTGCCTGCAAAAGTAGCTTTTCAATTTCTGGCAACATGAGTGTATTATGTTTTCGTGGCGCCACCTGATAAAAGGAAAAAATACCTTTTGACGCCTTAAGCGCAATGGTACAAGCGGAGGTTGAGGTGTCAAAAACCAAACAATTCATGCGTGAGACTATATAAATCAGACCTGTAGAAAGGATAGCAGTAAACACGCATTTCAAAAAGAATTTATTCTAAAATATAAGCTTACGCTTCAACAGGCTGCAATGCAGGCTTGTTCGCACGCTCCGCTTTCTCAGCAAAACCCGCCTCAATCTCTTCCAAAGATTTATTCTTAGTATTCGGGATATAAAACGTTGCCACAAGGAAGTAAACAAAAGTACAAACGCCACAGAAGATAAACATACCACCAATACCAATCACACTCGCCGCGGGTAAAAAGACCGAAGCAAGTATGGCTGAAGCCAAACTATTCAAGAATAACGCAACCGCTAAGCCTTTACTTCTCACGGCTGTCGGCAACAATTCAGACATGATAATCCAAACCAAAGCGCCAGGTCCTGCAGCAAAGAAGAAGATAAAGAGTAACAGTCCACCCAACATGAGATAACCTTTCAACGGTGACGCTGGCACGAACCCTAACACAATCCCGCTTAAAATTAACACGATAGTTACGCCTGCTGTTCCAAATGCAACAAGATGTTTACGTTCAAAACGATCTGCAATGAAAATGGCAATAACCGTGGCAATCAAATTAATGGCAGCAATCAAGCTTGAACCTGCAACGGCCATAAAGTTTGAGGTAAAACCGGCATCGCTCAGAATTCTTGCTGAAAACTGTAAAAAACTATTGATACCTGTAAGCTGTGCCAGTATCGCGATGGAAAAAACAATAATCATTGGCGTAAAATATTTTTTCTCTGAAAAATAACTAAAGAACCCTCTATTATCTTTCATTTTCGCCATAGACGCTTTGATTTCTGCATATTGTGTATGCGCTTCTTTGTGGCTTCTGATTTTCAACAAGGAAGAAAGCGCTTCTTTTTCACGACCACGGAATAATAACCAGCGTGGTGATTTCACTAAGAAAAAGCTTCCTACAAACATAATCACTGCTGGCACCAAAGCAGTCAAGAACATGCCTCTCCAGTTTCCTGATGAGGTAAAAGCCAAACTCACAAGATTTGCCAAAACGATACCAAAAGTAAGCATCAACTGAAAGGCAACAACTGCCATTCCTCGAATCTTAGCAGGCGCAGTCTCAGTCAAATATAACGGCACAGTAATCGAGATAAAGCCTACTGAAATGCCTTGTATCAGACGGCCTGCAAAAAGTGTTTCATAGCTATTCGCAAAATAAATAATCCCTACACTGACGATAAAGACAATCCCACTAACCATAATCATTCTTTTACGTCCATAGATATCTGCAAGATATCCACAAACTAGAATCGCAAACGCACCGCCTCCAAGAATCGCGCCACCTAACAATGACTCTTGAAACGTTGACATCGGAATATCATTTTGAATAAAAAGCAATGCTCCTGAGAGAATACCTATATCGTATCCATAAAGCATACCACCCATTGCGGCAAAGAATATCATCCCTGCAATCATCCATTTATTTGACTTCGGCTTATCCATTTCATTCCTTCCTTTTTTGACCCACACAAACCATACGCTAACGTACAAGCTCCCAACTATATCAATTTATTTTGTTGAAAAAAAGGGGGCATGTATATTAATTTTATTATATGGTCTAGTATTTAATATTAATTAAAAATATTAGGTGGTTTTGATAGAATTGACGCTTTAGATTACAAAACTCCAGGCGCCAGGTAATTTAATTACAGATCAGCCCTTCATTTTAAGTCTAAGCGTTAAAAATATATTTAACCTGAAAGCAGTCGTCTAAGACCACCAAGTCAGCTTTCTTACCCACCGTGATAGAGCCAATCTGATGAGACAAGCCAAGCTCCTTTGCAGGGGTTGTCGAAGCCATTTTCACAGCATCTACGAGTGAACAATCTGTGGCATTTATAATATGGATTAACGCTTGATTCATTGTAAGCACACTACCCGCCAGCACACCATTTTCCATACGAGCTTCATTTCCCTTCACAATCACCTTTTGACCACCCAGATCAAAAACGCCGTCACTGAAACTTTGAGCCGCCATGGCATCCGTCACCAATAACAATTGATCTGCACCCTTAACATTCAAAGCCAACTGTAATACTTCAGGTGCTAAATGCACGCCATCCGCAATCAACTCTGCTCGAATATCATTTGACATTAGTATTGCTGTTGCGGCACCTGGAGTGCGATGATGCACACCACTCATGGCATTAAAAAAATGCGTGCAACTTGAGGCGCCCTCTTTAATCGCCTGCTGGGCACGTTGTGCTGTACAGTTTGTATGTCCAATAGACGCCACTACTTTGTGTCTTTTTAAATGGCGTGTAAGCTCTAAAGCACCCGATTCTTCCGGTGCAAGCGTCACTTTCTGAATCAAACCGCCAGCACTTTGTTGCCAGCGCTCAAACTGAGAAATATCTGGCGTTTGAATAAAATTGCGATTCTGCGCACCAATTTTACGCTCTGATAAGTAAGGTCCTTCCAAATGAATGCCTCTTATCTTAGCTTGTGTCAATGGGTGTTTCGCTTGGTGTTCAGCATATTGTTTAACATTACGAATAACTTTGTGAATATCTTCGTCACTTGCCGTCATTGTGGTCGCTAAAAAGCTGGTTGTACCCTGTTTGAAAATGGTGGCAGCAACATTTGACAAGGCATCATGGTCAGCATCCATCACATCAGAGCCATTTGCCCCATGAATATGCACATCAATAAACCCTGGGATAATCACATCATCCGACGAGAGATGAATATGCTCAAGATCCGTTGGAATACTTTCATTACCCAAACAAATTTTTTCAATAACCCCAGCACGTACCACAACGAAACCATCATCTAGAATCTGTGTTTCGGTACAAATTTTCGCGCCAATCAAGGCATAGTCTTTCATCTGGAATTACCTTGTTGAGGTCACTTTTTGCAAGTTTTCAGGCTTATCTGGGTTTAAACCACGCTTAATCGCCAGTTTTGCTGCCATCAAATAAAAAGCTTGAATCATTAGGATCGGGTCTAAGATAGGATGCAATGATTTTGGCATTTCCAAACGTGAACTACAAATCAAAGATTCTGGCAAACGTTCTTTTTCAGGGTAGGCAAATAACGTTCTTGCACCCATCTCGGTCATGCGTCGTGTCATCTCAACCACACCTTGCAACGATTGATCATTTTGTGCAAAGACAAGCACTGGGAATTGTTTCTTAATTAAAGCAAAAGGACCGTGCAGCACTTCGGCACTGCTAAAAGGCTCTGCATGAATAGAAGACGTCTCTTTTAGCTTCAATGCTGCTTCCTGAGCAATGGGGTACCCAAAACCACGCCCAATCACATAAGCATCTGTTGTCACTTGCAAACTATCAATACAACTATCCCAGTTCAACGAACAACATTTTTCTAAGGCTTCAGGAAGTTTTTCCAGTGCTGCCAATAGTTCCTTATCTTCACTATAGGTCGCTGCAAACTGAACCAATGCCACCAATGTTGCTACATAACTCTTGGTTGCCGCAACGGCATGCTCATCTCCAGCATGTAAAGGCACCACATATTTAGACGCTTCCGCCAGAGGTGAGTCTACGTGATTGACCAGAGCAATAGTTGAAGCCCCCATATCCGTTGCGCGCCGCTGAGTTTCATATAAATCAGGACTTTGACCCGACTGGGAAATCCCCATGACAATTCCATGTTTTGAGGCAATCGATCGATTATAAATTGTATAAACAGAAGGGGCAGCCGACGAGGTCACCAGCCCCATTTTCACCTCAAATAAATATTTGGCGAACGTTGCAGCATGATCAGAGCTTCCGCGCGCAATCGTCATCACGTATTTAGGGTCTGTTTGCTTAAGTTCGTTACAAATTTTAACCCAAATTTCTTTATTTTCAGTTAACTGCTTCGCTATTTTTTTTGGCGCACTTAATGCTTCCTGCTCCATAATGGTTCTATTTGACATCATTTTACCCTTGCTCATAGTAGAAAATTAAATTCCTTTTTACTCTAGTGTATATCTGCCAAATTGGCAATAATCTTGACTACGCAACTCAAGCAGATACACTTATTAGCAATAAGAAAAATAAGGAATAGGCATGTCAAAAACATTGGTTGTTGGGGGCGCTGGATATATTGGCTCTCATATGGTTTTACACCTTCTTCAACAAAAGGAAGAAGTCATTGTCTTAGACAACCTTTCAACAGGATCAAAAAAAGCCGTGTTGGGTGGGACATTCTATGAAGGTGACCTTGCTGACAGAAAGCTTTTACGAAAAATCTTTAAAGAACACGCAATCGATGCGGTCATGCATTTCGCAGCATTTATCCAAGTTGGAGAGTCGGTTACAGACCCCTATAAATATTATGAAAATAATGTGGCAAACACACTCGTGCTCTTAGATGAAATGATCAAAGCGAATATTAAAAACTTTATCTTCTCTTCAACTGCTGCAACCTATGGTGAGCCTCATTACTGCCCAATAGACATTCAGCACCCACAAAACCCCATCAACCCTTATGGACACTCAAAACTAATGGTAGAACAAATCCTAAAGGATTTTGATACCGCTTACGGTCTTCGTTCGACGATCTTACGCTACTTTAATGCCGCAGGAGCAGAGGGCGAAAAAATTGGTTTCCATGAGCCTATCACTCACCTTATCCCACAAATATTGAAAGCGGCCTCTGGTCGAAAACCAAATGTTTCCATCTATGGCACAGACTATAACACGAAAGATGGAACTTGCTATCGAGACTATATCCATGTCATGGACTTAGCAGCCGCACACCTTTTAGCCTTAAAGCACATGAAAAAAACAGGGCAGTCTGCTATTTATAACTTGGGTAATGGACAAGGGTTCTCGGTCAAAGAAGTGGTCAATGCCGTTAAAAAAGTAACAGGTAAAGATTTTGAGGTCATTGAGACACCAAAACGCTTGGGGGACCCTGCACAACTCATTGCGGATTCACAGCTTGCAAAGAATACTCTCAACTGGCAGCCTCAATATTCTAGCCTTGAAAACATCATTGCTGATGCGTGGGCTTGGGAGTTGAATGATAGTTGGCATGTGTAAAGCAACAGGGTTTGCTAACGTGAACCAAACCCTGTCAAAATGGTATAAATAGTTTTAATCAACACCTTCAAATCCATAATGAGTGAGAAGTTCTTCACATAATAAAGGTCATACTGAAGTTTTGTGTAATTCTCAGCGCTGCCAACAACATGCCCTTGACTCACTTGCGCCCATCCCGTAATTCCGGGCTTTACCAGATGCCGTAAAGGATATAATGGAATTTTCTTGCTGAACTCATTTGCCGTTTCAACCCATTCTGGTCTTGGTCCAATCAGACTCATTTCTCCCTTCAAAATATTAAGAAACTGGGGTAACTCATCGATTCTATATTTTCGCATAATAGCACCAAACCTTGTAATCCTGACATCCCTCTCAAGCGTCTCTCCTTGACACCCTTTTACGTTCACCATGCTTCTAAATTTGTAAACTTTAAATTTTTTATTGTTCATTCCAACACGATATTGAGTATAAAAAATGGGCCCTCCCATCGTCATCAAAATCACAACACCAACAATTAAAAATATAACGGCTAGTATAGGAATGAGCAGAATGGTAAATAAAAACTCAACGACTGCTTTGCTGTAACGATACCATGCTGGAATAGAAAAACCCGCGTATAACCAGTTTTCATTGAGCTTTTTAAGCGAGAGTCTTTGTTCAATCATCTCATCATATTCATCTATGGTCACAATAGGCACAGATGAGCAATTAGTGTGCAAGATAAGATTTTTCCAACTCCCTGAATAGTCATAATCTTGATCAATAATAACGGCCTGCACATTTTTTAAATCTTTGGGAGAGACTTCATTTTTAACGATCAAGTTTACTTTTTGACTCATTGGAATCAAGTTTATAAAATCTACATGTATCAGGATATTATAAGGCTTATTTGAGAAACGAATTTTTACAAATCTGACAAAGGTAACAATCACAAACCAGCTCATCCCTGAAAGCATAGATATCATAAATATATTATAATGTCGTAATGCTATTGAGATAATGACACTAACACCCAAAAAACACACACTCACCGTCAAAATATGCGTGTAATACTCTAATAGCAATTTAGAATTTTGATATCTAAAAATCCAACAGAATATAAAAATGCAAATTAAAAAGATCCGCGCATCATAACCGACCACCCAAATGCTAGAAAAAAAGATAAGACACACAATAAATATGGTTAATTCAAAAATAAATGCGCTCAAAGAAGATTTATTCATATCACACCCATAGTGCTTTTACATATTGTAGTATTTTATAAAAGGGTTTG
>CAUZSH010000023.1:0-25056 GCA_963582935.1 Gammaproteobacteria bacterium | reverse complement strand
CGCCGATTTAAATCAAGCCTATAGCCCTGAGTCTTGTAAAGTATTTAAAGGGTTGTACCAAACGAAAGATTTTAATTAATGCCCCTAATAAGCTGAACCTTTATAATATTTTCTATCTAGCAAAAGAATCCCTAAATATTTCCAGTTTAAGATTGTAAAAACATCAGATCATGACTTTATATTTTTACAATCTTTATGTTTTTTTTATATTTTACTTACATTTACACATCGAATTTTTATACCCCTATTCGCTACAATACACTCCTTAATTTTAACAACTAAATTTTATGGAGAAAGGATGACTATTTTATCCGGAATTGTTATGGCGTCATTAGCAATATATATGGTGATGATTCTTATCTGCCCAGAACGTTTTTAAGGAGATTAATCCCATGTATCAAAACTTCATACTTTTTGCCATTTTCATCATAACAATCTTGTTGATTACCAAGCCACTAGGTTTGTATATTTTCAATGTATACCAAGGAAAAAAAACTTGGTTAGATTGGTTTGCATTACCCTTAGAATCTTGGTTTTCAAGACTGCTAGGCATTAATTTCCAAAAAGAGCAAACGGCTAAGCATTATTTATTTAGCTTGCTCATTTTTTCATTATTTGCTTTTGCTTTCACGTACCTCATCTTAATTGCACAAAGTTATTTGCCATTTAACCCTGAAAACATTAGCAGCATGTCTCAAGATCAAGCTTTTAACACAGCCGCCAGTTTTGTTTCCAATACAAACTGGCAAAGCTATGGTGGTGAAACCAGTGTTAGTTACTTCTCACAAATGATGGCACTTGCTGTACAAAACTTCGTATCCGCAGCAGTGGGAATCTCAGTTGCTATCGCATTAATTCGTGCTATTAGCCGACACCAAGAAAAAACTATTGGAAATTTTTGGTCTGATTTATTTAAGGCTATTTTTTGGATTCTCTTACCAATTTGTATTGTGATCAGCATCATTTACATCTTCCAAGGCGTACCTCAAAACATTATGGCATATATCCACTTACACACATTGGGTGGCGCTGAACAAATTATCCCTCAAGGCCCTGTTGCCTCCCAAGAAGCAATTAAATCACTCGGAACAAATGGTGGTGGTTTTTTTAACGCGAATTCAGCGCACCCATATGAAAACCCAACACTGCTCACTAATTTCATCCAGATAACGTCAATTTTTGCGATTGGTGCCGCACTAACCTATACCTTTGGTAGATGGATAGGCAACACGAAACAAGGTTGGTTTATATTATTTGTGATGGGAACATTATTCCTCATATCTCTATTCATCATGACAATATCTGAGCTTCATGGACTTGATTTTATGCACTCGACAAACATTACGGATTTTTACGGGCAGACACATCATCTAGCAAATATGGAAGGTAAAGAAACACGTTTTGGAATTTTTAACTCAACACTTTATAACACGGTGTCTACATCTGCTTCTGATGGTGGCGTAAACAGTATGATGGGTAGTTATAGCCCAATTGGCGGTGGTGTTGCACTTGTCAACATGGCATTAGGAGAAATTATTATTGGAGGTGTTGGTACTGGTTTATACGTTTTTCTACTGTTTATGATATTAAGTGTCTTTATTGGATCACTTATGGTTGGACGCATTCCAAATTTCTTGGGGAAAAATATTCAAGGAAGTGAAATGAAATTAATCATGATTGGCTTACTTGTCTCACCTTGCTGTGTCCTTATTTTTACTGGCATTGCCTCTATAATGCCAGATATTCATAGCGCTCTTACCAATAGTGGTGCACATGGATTTAGTGAAGTCTTATACGCTTATACATCTGCTGCCAACAACAATGGGAGTGCTTTTGCTGGTCTCAATGCAAATACTCCATTCTTAAATATAACCTTGGGATTGGCAATGCTAATCGGACGCTTTGTCACCATTGCAGCGGTTATCATCCTTGCTGGAAGGTTGGCCATCAAAAAACGGGCGATTAATAGCTCATCATACAGCACTCTACCAACGACAAGCCCGCTATTTGCCGTGTTTGTGATATGTATAATTTTAATCATCGGTGGCTTAACCATCTTCCCAGCATTGTCCTTAGGGCCAATATTAGATCAATTAACCTTACGTTAATGGCTTTTTAGGAGTAATTCAAATGTCTACAAAAAATGCACCCTCAATTTTTTCAAAAGCACTGTTACTGACAGCTATTGCGCAAGCATTTTTAAAGTGCAACCCCAAACGAATGATCACAAACCCTGTAATGTTCTGTGTAGAAGTTGTTACATTAGTGTGCTCAATTTACTTGATTATCGATTTATTAAATGGACAACCATACGGTTTTACGCTTCAAATCGTTATCTGGCTCTGGTTCACCATTTTATTTGCTAATTTCGCTGAAAGTATTGCCGAAGGAAAAGGGAAAGCCCAAGCCGAAAGCTTAAAAGCAACAAAATCACAGCTATCCGCAAAACAATTAACCTCAAACTCCAATGATCTTTTTGAGGTGGTTCCTGCAGAGAGTTTACGAACAGGAGATTTTATTATCGTACAAGAGGGAGATTTGATCCCTGCTGATTGCGATATCATCGAAGGGATGGCAACGATTGATGAATCTGCAATTACAGGAGAGTCTCTGCCTGTAATCAAAGAAGCAGGCAGTGACAACACTGCCGTCACTGCTGGAACCAAAATAGTTTCAGATCAAATAAAAGTTTGCGTCAGTTCAAACCCTGGAGAAAGTTTTTTAGATAAAATGATCTCTTTGGTAGAAAATGCTAAACGACTAAAAAGCCCTAATGAAATCGCTTTAACAATATTATTGGCTGGACTCACACTTATTTTTATTGCGGCTATCAGTTCATTATATGGTATGGCATTATTTAGTCATGTTACATTATCTATCGTCGTATTAATGGCTCTTTTCGTCACCTTAATCCCAACGACGATTGCAGGTCTTTTGTCAGCCATCGGAATCTCTGGGATGGATCGTTTACTAAAAGCTAATATCGTTGCGCTGTCAGGTAGGGCTGTTGAAGCCGCTGGAAATATTGATACTCTACTGTTAGATAAAACAGGAACCATTACATTAGGTAATCGTTTTGCAACAGAATTTATTCCTGTACCCAACATTGACCCAAAAAATCTAGCACATGCCGCTTGGCTATCATCCTTATCTGATGACACACCAGAAGGAAAATCAATCGTTAAACTCGCAGAAAAACAATTTAACTTCACTCAAGATGAAATGAATATAGAACATGCTGATTTTATTCCATTTTCAGCTTATACCAGAATTAGTGGTATTAATCACAATGGTATAGAAATACGTAAAGGTGCCGTAAGTGCAATTGAAACATACTTAGACAATAGCATTCCAGATGCCATTCTTTCCAGTTTCAGAGCCAGTGTCGAAAAAATTTCTGAGAATGGTGGCACCCCACTTGCCGTATCTCAAGATAACAAGCTATTAGGCGTTATTTATTTAAAAGATATTATTAAGCCTGGAATAAAAGCAAAATTTGCCGTATTAAGGAAAATGGGCATTACCACCGTCATGGTTACCGGAGATAACCCACTCACTGCAGCAGCCATTTCAGCCGAAGCTGGAATTGATGATTTTATTGCTCAAGCATCCCCCAGCGATAAGCTTGATTACATCAAAAAAATGCAATCAGAAGGTAAAATTGTCGCAATGTGTGGTGATGGAACAAATGATGCTCCCGCCCTGGCACAAGCGGATGTTGGCTTAGCAATGGCATCTGGCACTTCCGCGGCTAGGGAAGCTGGGAATATGGTTGACCTTGACTCAGACCCAAGCAAAATCATTCATATTGTTACGATAGGAAAACAAATTCTCGTCACTCGGGGAGCCTTAACCACATTCAGTATTACGAATGATATTGCAAAATATTTTGCCGTACTTCCTGCCTTATTTGCCACCTCTTTTCCAGCATTAAATGCGCTGAATATTATGCAGTTAAGCTCTCCAAGCAGCGCACTTTTATCTGCTGTTATCTTTAATGCGCTCATTATTATCTTCTTAATTCCTATGGCACTTGTTGGCGTTAAAAGTATTACACTTTCATCACATCAGCTATTGAAACGTAACCTACTAATCTATGGTTTGGGGGGCGTCATTGTACGCTTTATAGGAATAAAATTAATTGACATCATTATTACATTCTTAGGTTTAGCATAGGAGAATATATATGTATCTACACACCATAAAACAGTCGTTCATCGCAATGATTTTTTTCACAATTTTACTAGGCGTCATTTATCCATTTTTAATAATGGGTATTGGATATACTTTTACACCTGAACAAACAGAAGGTTCAATCATAAAGTATCAAGGTAAACCTGTCGGTTCCAGCTTAATAGGACAAGTATCACCTACAGGGTTTTTCCAACCACGCCCTTCTGCCAATAACTATGATGCTCTTGAATCAGGTGGCTCAAATCTTGCGATAAATAACCCAAAACAACTCGCACTTATTTCAAACCGTATTCAAATACTACAAAACACTTATGGCGGACAAAAGGTGCCGGCAGACCTCGTCTTTGCATCAGGTAGTGGTCTTGACCCTGACATCTCTCTACAAGCCGCATTATACCAAGCAAATCATATTTCCGCTGTTCAAAAATTACCCTATCAAACGGTAATTGATTTAATTATGGAAAATCGAAAAATACACTGGTTCAACCCCCCGACTATCAATGTTTTAGAGTTAAACATAGCACTTAAACCGTATACTTCATGAAAAGCCATACCTCTGAAAAGTGAATACCCTAAACTATGGATGTTATTTACTTATAACAATAACAGAATATAATGAGATATCGCTCAATATGCTATCAATAGGATGAGCAACATATGACAGATCATCGAAAAATAAATGCTCTACTACATCTGGCAAATAAAACAACCACCCAAAGCCGAGGTAAGCTTAAAATTTTTTTAGGCTCTGCGCCTGGCGTTGGAAAAACCTATTCCATGTTACAAAGTGCTCACACATTAAAAGCAAATGGTTGCGACATCATTATTGGCCTTATTGTCACTCATGGCCGACAAGAAACGGCTTCGCTGACCCAACCTTTTGAATCAATCCCCCTAAAGCCACAACCATACAAAGGCAAGTTTTTTGAGGGCGTGGATGTTGAGGCGATCATCGAACGTAAACCTGAAATTGTTATGATTGATGAACTCGCACATTCCAATATAGAAGGGGCTAGAAATAAAAAACGTTACTCCGATCTCATCGAAATATTAGATGCTGGGATCAGCATCTACACGACTCTAAATATTCAACATATTGCAAGCCAATCTCAAGATGTAGAACATGTGACAAATGCCAGAGTTAACGAAATCGTACCTGATAGTTTTATTCAATCGGCAGATGAATTAGTCGTCATTGATACCACGCCTGAAGACTTAATCCATCGCTTACAACAAGGAAAAATATATCAAGAAGATATGGCTAATAGAGCCTTAAAAAAATACTTTAAATATACAAATCTCACCATTCTTAGAGATTATACTTTTCGCCTAGCTGCCAACCATGTTGGTGAGGATATCCGCCACTATAAAAAACTTTATCATAAAAAAGAAATTGCAACCTCCTCCCCCTCTGTTTTAGTATGTTGTGCCTATGATAGCTCAACACCTAAACTCCTACGGCGTGGGAAACAGCTTGCCACTATTGCAAATGCAAATTTACTCGCTATTTTTATTCATAGGCCATCTCGGCAGTTCTCAAAGGAAAAGCTCAGGGAAATTCGTCGTTATAAGATGCTTGCCCAAGAACTAGGCTACGCTATTAAAGACATTTCCGGTGTAAAGCTCTCTAAGAGTATTATTCAATATGCCAATGAACACAATGTGACTGATATTGTCATTGGAAAATCTAAACGCCCCAAATGGATGGATGTCATATTTGGTTCTGTCGTTTATGATGTCATACGATATAGTGCAGGTCGGCAAGTTCATGTCATCATATCCAGCCAAAGCAGACGGCTGCCACTGAAAGACAATGCTCAACAACAAAATATTTCAAATATGCAGGACATCGTAAAAGCCATTTCCATTAGCTTAATTGTTGGCATTGGCATTTACTTTAGCATGGGATTTATCGGTCTCCCGGCTCAGTCTTTAGTGCTCGTTTTAGTCTTAATGCTTTGCGCCTATCAATACGGATTGCGCGCCTCTATTGCTTCATCGGTAATCATTTTTGTACTCTATATGTACATGTATTTAAGGCCTAACTTTTTTTTTAGTATTGGAACATTTAGTCAAATCGTCACTTTTATTGTTTTCATGATTGTGGCACTCACAATGAGCCAACTGACGGTCAGGACTCGAACGCTGATTAGGATACTTCGCAACAGAGAGAAAACGCTCTCCATGCTTTATGATTTTTCAAATAAAATTTCAGTACAGCATACCGAAGATTTTCGTAAAGTCTTTCTAAATGCCTTATCCTCATATTTTCCCTATGATTTCGTATTTATAGACTCTGACCGAAATATCATGGGATCACCGTTCCCTCAAAACCCATTGTTCAACCAAAAAGAATGGGCTGCCGCAAAATGGAGCTGGCAACAAAAAAATATTTGTGGTATCAGCACAAGCACTTTTTCTGGTTTACTATGGTATTTCGAGCCTCTACTTATTGATAATCGAGTGTTGGGTATCATGGCAATACACGTTAAGAACCAAGGCAATATTGATAAATTCATGACCGACCAATCTTTGCTTAAAACCATGTTTTCACAAATATCAAATCTATTGTTAAAACGTAACCTAGAAAAAGAAGAACACAAATCTGCCATTTTAGAAGAACAAGAAAAGCTGCAAAAAGCAATGCTTTCTTCTGTATCACATGATTTAAAAACACCTCTAGCCTCTATTATGGGGTCGTTAAGCAGTTTATTAAACTACCAAGACATGTTTTCAAAAGAAGACAAAAGAGAAATGGTAACACTTGCATTTGATGAATCTAAGCGCTTAGATCAATACATTGATAATGTTATCCAAATGTTAAAAATGGAGTCTGGCTACATTAAACTCAACAAAAGCAAATTCTCTATAAAACATTTCATCGTTGAATTCCAAGACATTGTCTCAAAACGCTACAAACACACATCACTCACAATAGCGCTCCCTAAAAATGATGCAGCGATCAATGCCGACAAGTTATTATTACAACAGGTTCTTTTTAATTTGATGGATAATGCCGTGAAGTTTTCACCAGAAAACGCCCCAATTAACATTAATATTAAATCGTACTCTCATCGTTTAATCATACAAATTTGCGACCAAGGAATAGGACTGGAGTCAAAAGCACTTTCACAAATATTTAATATATTTTACCGAATCGAGAAAGAAGATAGTTACACTCAAGGCAATGGTCTCGGGCTTGCAATATGTAAAGGAATCATTGAAGCACACCATGGCAGTATCGAAGCACAAAGCGAAGGTTTAAACCAAGGTACCACAATAACCCTTATGTTGCCCCTACATCAAAGTGAAATATTAAAATGATAAAACCAAAAAAAATACTCCTTATTGAAGATGAACCTCAGATTCGCAAATTTTTGAAAAAGACATTGCTCGTGCTTGGATTTAATGTCATTGAGGCAAGTAACGCACATCATGCCACAATATTATTGGAACAGTGCCACCCAAATCTAATCATACTAGATCTGGGACTCCCAGACCAAAATGGTCAAGTGTGGCTACAAAATTTACGCAAAAAATATAACACGCCTATAATCGTTGTATCCGCACGCAATGAAACTGAAGAAGTGGTTCTTGCCTTAACAAATGGGGCAAATGACTATGTAAAAAAACCTTTCGATATGCCGGAGTTGGTTGCGCGCATCAAACGTTTATTACTATTAACAACGACAACTGATGATAAGGAGTTTCAAGCGGAAAAATCCTATCTATTTGGCAACATGAAGATTTCAATAGAAAACCATGAAGTGAAAATTGACGATCAATGCATTCACCTCTCAAAAAAAGAATTTTTATTGCTAGCCGAGCTTTCAAAACATGCCGGAAAATTAGTGACTCAATCACATTTACTACGTGAGATCTGGGGAGAGTATTTTGGTAATGAGGTACAGTATTTGCGTGTCTATATTGGTCAATTACGCAAAAAATTAGCCGCATGTTCCATACAACCCCTAATTATAACCGAATCAGGTGTAGGGTATCGTTTCATTCCCTAATCTAAATAACCCTCATCACTAGAACTGATAACCTTTTACGTTAGTAAAAAATATATTACTCTAATGATATGGTAATAGGATTAAGACACTATGAGGAATGATTTTAAATAAGTTTTGTCACCGCTTAACATGCAAAACAACCAGCAAATTTTCAAGGCCCTCGCTCAATTAGTCTCTTTCCCAACTATTTCAAACACCCCCACCACTGAAATTGCTGCCCATATTGCGCATTATTTTGAATCTTTAGGCTTTTGAGATAGAGCACTTTAAGTCATCTGAGCAAGCAAAACAATCTAATGTAATCTGCACTATTGGTCCTAAAGGTACAAAAGGTCTTGTGCTTTCTGGACATATGGATGTTGTCCCGACAGATGAGCAAAATTGGACATCAGACCCTTTCAAACTCACTGAAAAAGATGGAAAACTTTTCGGTCGTGGCTCTGTAAACATGAAAGATTTTATTGCTAGGACAATGATCGCCTTGCAAAAATTTAAAGCATCCGACTATAAAAAAGATTTAATGCTTATTTGGGCTTACGATGAAGAAATTGGCTGCCTTGGTAGTAAACTTCTCTCTGAAAACATTGATTTACTAAAGCGCTTTACCTGAAAAATGCCTAACTGGTGAACCAACAGATCTAAAAATGATTTGTAGCCATAATGGTATTTTCAACTTTGAGATCATACTCCAAGGAAAGCCAGCACACTCAAGCCAACCTAGCTGGGGCATTAATACCATCACCGATGCCATGAAAATTATTCAAGTCATCCAAAGCTTTGCAAAAGAACAAGAAACAACTATAGATAGTTTGCTTGCTCAAGATCATCAAGATGCTTTTACCACCATAAACGTAGCCGCGATTCAGGGAGGCACTGCCTACAACATTATCCCTGAACGCAGTATTATTAAGGTTTCTATGCGCCCTATACCCAAAGCAAACATTAATGCACTAACAAGGGAACTCACCGCACGCATCTTAAATACCGCCACGAAAAGCAAAGTCTCTACCAAAATCTCAACCAAAGTTCCAAGCCTCTCTACGGGACAGAACACAACTTTAGAAAAAGACCTTTGCCAACACGCAAAAACCAAACATTCCAGCGCCGTTGCTTATGCGACAGATGGCGCACACCTTCAATTAATGGGCATGAAACCAATTGTTTTTGGAGCTGGAAGCATTGCCCAAGCACATAAGCCTAATGAATATATTAAAGCAAATGCTTTGATAGTTTTTGTACCTAAATTAATACAAATCGTTAAAAGAGCATGCTGTTAAAACTTTAATGAAATCTCAGGAGCATTCCCGTATCACCAGCAAACTGAAGCCCAATAATCACCACACCAATTAAGACAATCGTCAGTAAATATAACTTACTTCTCAGCCTGTTTTTGCCTTTTTCATTACGGACTTTCCAAGCCATCATAGCAGGCATCACAATTAATAGTATCACCACAAATATACTGGCATACCCTAGCGCCATTACAAATCCATTTGGATAGTAAACCGCAAACAAAAAAGGTGGCAAAAAAGTAATGATGAATACTGGAATTTTATGCGTTGGCGACCTCTTTGTCAGATTGTAGCTATCTTGGTTGAAGTTAAAGAGCCCTAAGGTTACCCCAAGAAAAGAAGTTGCGATGGCTAAATTTGTAAAGCCTGTCGCAAACGTACTAAGCCAAGTAGAGTGAAAGCTTGCCTGATAGACTTGAACCAACTCAGTAACCGATCCGCCATTATTCGCAATATAATCAAAACTATGCGGTCCATAAAGTGGGATCGTCCCAAGCGTAATCACTTCCCAGATTAGATATGCAATAAGAGGGATAAGGGTTCCCACAATGATAACATTTCTCAAAGAACGTTTGTCTGAATTTAAATAAACCCGAATACTTGGTAACACCGTATGAAAACCAAAAGAGGTAATCAACAACGGAAAAGTAATCCAGATATAGTTAAAATTACTGGATGCGCGTGATAAATCTTCCATCGAAACATGAGGCGCAATCATAAAAGTCAATCCTATAAACGCGAGTCCTTTGACACTTAACAGGAATTTATTAATGCCGTCTACTGCCGATGTTCCAGCATAGACAAAAGCACCAAATGCAAAAATATAAATCAAACTATTTAACCAAACGGGTAAAACAATCCCAATATCCCCAAGCCACAACCCAAGAAGTGTCGAGGCTTGAGAAGTGTATGCGGCCGTCAATGCGTACATAAGCAGTAAAAAACTAAACCAAGAAACAACTTGCCCCCAGCGACCCAGAGTTCCTTTTGCCATATTTCCGAAATTAACACCCGGGGCAAAATGCAAATTAACTTCAATGATTAAAAAAGCGGTTGCCATCATCAAAAGTGCAACCAGAATTAACAAGACACTTGCCGTAACAAAGCCCGTTGCTGCCGTAATTAAGGGCAAGACCAACATGCCCGCTCCCATACAAGTTCCTGCGATAATACATGCCGAGCCAATCAATCTAGATTTTGAATTTTTGATTTCCATAAGTATTATTTGTCATTACTCCATTAAATAGAATGAGCTATTGTAACAACATAAAAAATGATCACAAGTAGCCCAAGAAAATTTGTTTAAAACGCACTCTCCGCAATCATATTTCATCTACTGATTTTTGATTCACCATCTGGAAATAGAGCGCCGCAGAGACAATGATATAAATGACATAGTACATCACACCGCCTTCTACATATAACCCAATGATGCCATACAATATCACAAAAAGTAAGTAACAAAAAATCCCCCATGAAGAGCCAAAAGCAATTATCAATGAGCGAGCCTTATTTTCAGGGCGTACACTTAAGGCATAGCACACAAAGAAAACAAAGGTTAATGTAAATGCAACCACTAAATTTTTAGTCCCTGAAATCAATAAAAAATATGATAAACATAGAAAAATCAAAAATGCAACCACCCTTGAACAAGGCAATAGTTTTACAGGAAGCTCATTGGTTATTTTTCTCATACGATCATAAGCTACAGGTAATGCCATACAAGATATGACAATAAATGTTGTCGTCAATGATGCAATTAATTGCCAGTTTCGAAAGAAAAATATCAACACGAATGAGCAAATAAAAGTAAGGATTAATGCGCGCCTAGAAAAATTCACCGCTCTATCTCTGGAGCCAAAGGCCTTGGGCATTTGTTTGTGTTTCACCATTTCATTTAGTTGACGTGAGTTTAGACCTAAATATAATAATCCTGTTCCTGACGGGCTTACAAAAGCGTCCGCATATAAAATCACCACCAAGAAATTTAATCCCAACAATCCGGCTAACTGTGCCAGTGGGGAGTCAAAATTCAAGCTTGCCCAACCTTTTGTAATCATTTCAGAAGGCAAAGCACCAATAAAAGCCACTTGTAAAAGTAAATATATTACCAAGACAATCAATACACTACTTACCAGCGCGATAGGTATGTTTCTTTTAGGGTTAGGAAGCTCGGAGGTGAAGGAAGCTGCTGCTTGAAAGCCAAAAAACGAATAAAAAATACCACTTGAGACAATCGCTGCAAAAATACTGGTGGCTCCAAAAGGCATAAAGCTATCTTTATAGGCCGTAAAATTTCCACTATCAAATGCCGCAATCATAATAATGACCGCAACTGATATAGGCACAATCACTTTCACCCACGTAATCACATTGTTTACTTTAGACAAAAGACGAATACCCCAAAAATTCACAAATAAATAAAAAATCATGAATATTGCGGCCAAACCAAGTCCAGTCGTCGTAATAAGCCCATCTGTAAAAAGATAAGGGGTCAAAGGTGGATACATACTAGCAAGATATTGTGTAGAGGCAATGGCTTCTGATGGCACAACAATGAGCCCTAGTAACCAATTTGAAATTGCCGTCACGAATCCAAAATGACTGTTATGAGAAATACTGATTAAACGTGTAAAAAGACCATTAACTGGGTGTTTGATGGCGATCTCAGAAAGCAATAATGCCATAAATAGCACAAGCACCGCGCCAATAATCCAAGATAATATAGAAGCACTTCCAGCTGTTTTTGATGCATAGTAGGCCGCGAATAACCAGCCACTTCCAATCATCGTGCCCACACTTAAAAATATAACCGACAATAGACCCGGTTTAGAAGAACTTTTAGACACCTATTACTCCATGTTTTATGAATATTTCATCCTGAATTGAACAGAATACTTTATAAATCATAGCTTGGGTATCATTTTGTAAGAATTTATTTAGCCATCATATCAGCAATTTTCACTTTCCATTCTTTAGGTCCAGTCGTGTGCACTGCTTCTCCATCGGAATCCACAGCAACAATCACAGGCATATTTTCAACTTCAAACTCATAAATTGCCTCCATACCCAATTCTGGGAATCCTACCACACGTGATTTTTTAATGGATTTAGAAATCAAATATGCAGCGCCTCCAACTGCCATAAAATAAACAGCTTTATGTTTTTCGATAGAATTAATGGTATCCAAACCACGTTCAGATTTCCCTACCATCCCGCGAATTCCAATATCATTCAGCATAAAGTCTGTAAACTTATCCATACGCGTGGCCGTTGTCGGTCCGGCAGGCCCCACAACTTCATCACCGACTGGATCAACTGGCCCCACATAATAAATAAAACGTCCTTTTAAATCCACTGGCAATTCTTCGCCATTCTGAACCATATCATAGATTCGTTTATGTGCTGCATCTCGGCCTGTTAAGAGTTTTCCATTTAAAAGCACGCTCTCACCTGCTTCTAAACTTTCTATTTCTTCTTGAGTTACCGTATCGAGATTAATTACTCGTGATGCTGATTTATTAGATTGCGTAATTTCAGGCCACTGTGACAATGCTGGGGCTTTAAACTCTGCCGCGCCTGAGCCATCTAAAGTAAAATGAATATGGCGTGTCGCTGCACAATTTGGAATCAAAGCCACAGGTTTGCAAGCAGCATGTGTGGCATACTCATTAACTTTCACGTCTAAAACAGTGGTAAGCCCGCCTAAACCTTGCGCACCAATGCCTAATTTATTAATTTTATCATAAAGCTCTAGCCTCAGTTCCTCAGCACCCGTTTCTGCTCCACGCGCAATCAGATCTTGAATATCAATATGTCCATTTAATGACTCTTTAGCTAATACCATTGCCTTTTCAGCCGTACCTCCAATGCCAATACCAATAATTCCAGGAGGACACCAACCTGCGCCCATTGTCGGAAGCATTTCAAGCACCCAGTCCACAATACTATCGCTTGGATTAAGCACTTTAAACTTTGCCTTAAACTCAGAACCGCCACCTTTTGCAGCGATATCTACTTGAACAGCACTCCCTGCCACCATATCAATATGTACAATTGCAGGCGTGTTATCATGCGTGTTTTTACGAGCACCATTCGGTGGTGATACCATAGATGCTCTTAATGGATTCTCTGTATTTGTATAAGCCCGACGAACGCCCTCGTTTACAAGCTCTGTAACCGTACGACTCGTATCATCCCATTTTGTATCCATGCCAATATTAACAAAAGCACACACCATTCCTGTATCTTGGCAAATAGGACGATGACCTTCTGCCGCCATTCTAGAGTTAACCAGAATTTGCGCCATGGCATCTTTCGCCGCTGGAGAGGCTTCCTTTTGATAAGCTGCATACATGGCATCCACAAAGTCTTGTGAGTGATAATAGGAAATATATTGCAGTGCATCTTCAATACTTTGAATAAAATCTTCAACTTTAATAACAGACATATCAATATCCTTTTTGAGTAAAATAATCAGAGGAAATTTTAATTCAAAAAGGCACGCTATGCAAATTTATGGTTCGTCTTTATTTCACCAGTTTTTTCAAAAAAGGAATGGCAACAACGGATAAAACGAGTGCCCCGAATGAAATTCCAGTAAATACCCAAAGTGCGTGACCATATACTTGGTATACCTCAAGAGTCGATGCCGCTTCTGAGACAGTCGCAATACCTGCCAACATCCCTGATAATTTTCCACCAAGCCCTAATGAAATCATCCACATTCCCATAAACAGCCCTCGGCTATTTGGTGGAGCAAGCTTATTGGAAACCGACAAACCAATGGGAGACAGTGACAGTTCGGAAAGCGCCACACCGAAATATAGCAAAACAATAACATAGCCTGATATCAATACTGCGGGGTTATGCGTTGAAACAATCATTGCAAAACTTGCAAAGGCAATCGTCATAATAATCATTGCTATTGCAAACTTTGTACCATCATGCACGGGTTTTCCCTTTGCCGCCATAACTTGCCAAAATTTTCCGACCACACCTCCCAACACAATCACACCAAACGATTCAATCGTGAAAAATGAAGCCGTTGGAAGCGTGATTCCTAGCATGGCGTGATCCACCAATTTTTCAATCAACATCACCATTGATGTAAATAGTTGGAAATATATCGCCCAAAACACAACGGATACAACTAGCAATATAAAATAAGCGACACATCTTTTAGCATGGCTGGGATACTTTAGTGCCGTTTGAAATAATAAAAAAACACAGAGGAAACTGATAACGATAAAAACAATATTTGAGACTTGAGATGAGTATAAAACATAAACACAAAAAGCCACAGTGGTCAAAGTAATCCCAACTGATATCCAAAGATTCAAAGCAGTTGCACCCCCTGTTCCAGACTCAAAGTCAAGCTTGTATTTTCTAACACCATGAAAAATGGTATATAATCCAACTGCTGCACCTATGGCTGCTGTATAGAAGGGAACACTCCAGCCAAAATATTGGCTTAAATAGCCCGCTATAAATCCACCAACAAGAGACCCTAAGTTAATGCCAACATAAAAAATCGAAAAACCCATATCTCGTTTAGGATCTTTGACCCCATAAAAATGTCCCAAGAAAGAAGATACATTTGATTTAACTAATCCCGTCCCTACCGCAATTAACGCCATCGCTAAATACAATAAAATTAAAGACTTTATCGAAGAACCATACCCTAAACAGATAAACCCAATAATGAGTACCCATTCACCCAGCAGCGTACTACGATAATGCCCAATCAATTTGTCTGCAATTAAGCCTCCCACAATACTGGTGGTATAGACTAAACCCACAAAGGTGCCTGCCAATGCAAAACTATTACTCTCAGATAACCCATAGACTTTAATCATCAAGAGCGTAATTAAACCTTGTGAAATATAAAAGCCATAACGCTCCCAAAACTCCGTCATAAAACAGATTGATAACGCAATCGGGTGTTTGTTACTCATAGTTGTTTTTATATAATTAAATGCTATATAGATGAAAACTATAACATATTAAAGCTAAGCTTACTAAAAATTTTTATCCTTGACAGCACTGTGTCCAGAGTTTCCTCTTTAATATGGAATTAATCGTTTTAACAAAGGATTAATCACAACAGCCAGAGCTATTGCAAAAAGCATAATAGCAATACATACCCATAAGCCATGTCCATAAACGCTATACATTTCTGCCAAGCTTACCTTGTGAGAGGGTAATACCATCAAACCTGACAACGTGCCAGCTAACTTCCCGCCAACACCTAACGAGATCAGCCACATCCCCATATACAACCCTTTACAGCCATCGGGAGAAAGCTTATGCGCAATGGATAAACCAATTGGCGACAGAGATAAATCGCCTAAAGACACCACCAAACAAACCGCCACAATAATATAACCTGACATTAATACGGTAGCATTGCTCAACGTCACGCCTAAAGCTAAAATAACAAAAGCACAACACATCAGAATTAACCCAGTTAAAAACTTCGTACCATCATGAACAGGATGACCTGCTTTTGCTCTTTGAAACCAAAGTTTCCCCATAAAACCACCAAATAGCACTACGCCTAAATTTGCAAAAATCAAAAAGGTGGGGGTTGGAAAAAATATGCCAAAGATATGATGGTTAACAATATTCGCCACCAGCAGTGTCATGGAAATATATAACTGAAAATACATTGACCAAAACACCACAGAGATAAGCAATAAAAGTAAATACGCAAAAATTTGTGCCCGCATTTCTGAATACTTTATCATGTGTGAGATCAAGATCATGACAGATGCGACACAAATCGTAATGAATAATATATCGGATAAGTAGGTATAATAAAAAATGAAATAACAGGCCACAACCGAAGCTAATACAACCAAAAACGACGCCAAATAATGTATAACTTTAACGTCTCTATGCTTTTTTTCAAAATCTAGCTTCTTTAAGTAAACGCCACCCACGATGGTAAGCAACCCAATGAGACTCCCGCCCGCCGCTGTATAAAAGGGCACACTCCAACCAAAATGGTGTTGTCCAAAGCCTGCAAAAAAAACACCTATAATCGCACCAACATTAATGCCAATATAAAATATAGTGAATCCCAAATCTCGACGTGGGTCTTTCCGTATGTAAAAATACCCCAAATAAGTTGAGATATTTGCCTTGATGAGTCCTGTCCCAATCGCTATACAGGCAAGCGCCCAAAATAAAAGTGCTTCTCCTGAACCAATACTGATACCCAATATAAAAAAACCAAAGCATAACAAAAGCTCACCAATAATGATGCCCCTAAAATGTCCCACAAAGCGATCTGCAACCATCCCTCCAATCACACTTGCCGTATAAACTAACCCGATAAAAGTTCCTGTTAACTCATAGCTTGCACCCTCATCTAAGCGTAAGTAGCTCGTCATATAAAGCAACAACAATCCTTGAAGCAAATAAAAACCATATCGTTCCCACAGTTCGGTCAAAAAACAGATTGGTAGGGCAACAGGTTGCCGTAGTTTATTTTCTGAACGCTCCATTCTCATCTCCAAATGACAATATATTCCACACCGAGGCATTTATCTTATTCACGAAATCGTGTAATTAACGGAAAACCGAAGATTTAATCGCTTTCTATGAAAAAACAGAGTAGAGTATGTAGCGAATTTATGCAATTTAATTTTATATTCTCACGCCCAATGATATTTTTGTCCAAGCGATCTTCAAAGTTTTTCTTGAATTAATAGAATATTGACATCAGCAACTGCGTGCGCTATAAAGTTAAGCCCTGAACATATAAAAGTTATTTCTTATAGAAATTAGGAGAATATATTACATGTCTGATCAAGGATTGAAACGTGGACTTAAAAGCAGACATCTTATGATGATTGCCCTTGGTGGTTCAATTGGGACAGGATTATTTTTAGCAAGTGGTGCGGCCATTAATCAGGCTGGCCCTGGTGGAGCAATGCTTGGCTACGCACTCATCTCAATCATGGTTTTTTTCTTAATGACAAGCCTTGGCGAAATGTCTGCCTACTCGCCAACGACAGGCACGTTTTGTGAATACTCCGGTCAATATGTTGACCCTGCCTTTGGATTTGCCATGGGCTGGAACTACTGGTTTAACTGGGCAATTACCGTTGCCGTAGAAGTACTCGCTGCCGCACTCATTATGCAGTTTTGGTTTCCAGACAGTAATACATTATTATGGTCTAGCGGATTCTTCCTCCTAATTTTTGCACTGAACATCCTAACGGTTAAAGTTTTCGGTGAAACAGAATATTGGCTTTCAATGATCAAAGTTTCCTTTGTGATCATCTTTATCGTCGTGGGTATTTTAACCATATTTGGCATGGTTGGACATAGTGGGCCTGTAGGCTTTCAAAACTGGACAATCGGTGATGCTCCCTTCCATGGCGGATTCTTTACATTTATGGGCGTCTTCTTAATCGCAGGATTTTCTTTTCAAGGAACGGAGCTTATTGGGGTTGCCGCAGGAGAAGCAAAAGACCCTCAAAAAGCAATCCCAAAGGCGATTAAAAATACTTTTTGGCGCATTGTAATTTTCTATATCTTAGCCATTGGGGTCATCAGTTTCTTAATTCCTTATACAGATAACACGCTTGCAAACGCACACTCAAATGTCGCGCTTAGCCCCTTTACCATCGTTTTCAAGCAGGCTGGTTTGACCTTCGCGGCTACCGTGATGAATGCCGTAATATTGCTTGCTGTTCTATCTGCCTGTAACGCAAGCATGTACTCTGCCACGCGCACGCTATGGTATATGGGTAGAACCAAACAAGCCCCTAAATTATTCTCTAAACTAACAAAAAATGGTATCCCCTATGTTTCACTAATCGCCACCTGCTTAATCGGTTCCGCATTCTTGCTGACCTATAAGTTTCAAGATGGCGTCATCTTTATTTGGCTTGTGAATATCTCAAGTCTTGCAGGTTTTATCGCTTGGTTTGGCATTGCACTAAGCCATTACCGCTTTAGAAGAGCCTATGTCAAACAAGGCCACGATTTAAAAGACCTTCCATACCGTGCAAAATGGTTTCCTTTTGCCCCCATGATTGCCATGTTATTTATATTTATCATTATTGCAGGACAGCAACTTAATGATATGCTCACTGGACAACTTTCATGGTTACATTTTTTTGCAACTTATATTGGTCTGATTCTATTTTTAATCATTGGGATCACTTATAAAATTGTCAAGAAGACTAAATTCGTCCATTTAGACGACTGTCCTTTCCGTGGTAAAGAGGAGCTGATTACTAAAAATCCTGAGATGTAAATATATATTCTAAGCCACTCTCGCTTTTTTATAAGAAAGAATCACTTAAGATTGCTGAAGAAGGCACCCCCTTTAGAAAAGCCTTTAGTTTCAATTTAGAGGTTGTGTCAGCTGGACCACAGATATACAGCCTAGTTGTATTGGGCGCTTGGAGGTATTGCTGCATTTTATTATCAATAGCAATCTGCTCAAACAAGATGCTTTCATTCAACACGCAATTATCATAGTAAAAATTATCTTCTTTTAGTGCTAAGGCTTGGAGCTCGCTCACATAATAAAGATCCTGATCATCAAGACCACCATGCAGCAATGTAATCTTACCTTTATGCTTTGCTTTTAAAGCCGCTTTTGCAATGGCTCTTAATGGCGCCAGCGCCGTTCCTGTACCAACTAACAACATATCAAAAGCAAGAGACATACTCCAACCAAAGAATGAATTACAGGCATTACTCAAGTTACGAAATTAATTCATCGCCATATTTGATAAACCATCTGCTAAACTTAATGACAAATAGTTATACATTCTGCTGCAATGGTTCGGGTATTTTTTCTTATATGCTTATCAGTCTCAACACTCACAGGATTTTCCGCAAGCAAGCTGCCACATTTAGGTGATCCTGCCAGCGGAACAATCACACCTGAACAAGCAGATATTGGTGGGCGACAAATTCTTGCTTATATCGCTCAAACAGCGCCCATTATTCTTGACCCGATTATTAATGATTATATCAATGAGCTTGGGAATTATATTGTTAGTCACTCTGAATATCCCACAACTGAGGTTCGTTTTGTGGTATTGCGTTCTGACCAAATTAATGCTTTTGCATTACCTGGCAATATCATCGGGTTAAACAGTGAATTAATTTTACAAGCACAAACAGAAGGCGAGCTTGCAGGGGTTATTGCACATGAAGTCTCGCATATTACCCAACACCACTTTACAAGAATGATTGAAAAACAACAATACGCTTATTTTGGTCAAATCGCCACGGTATTAGCAGCCGCCATTGTTGCTGTCAATAATCCAAGAAACGCTCAAGCCGCACTCGCCGCCAGCTCAGCCGCCCACCAACAAAAAATGATCGGATATGTAAGGGGGCACGAATATGAAGCTGATCGAATAGGCACAAACGTGCTAACAAGAGCAGGTTATCCTGCCACCGATATGGCAAGTTTTTTTACCCGATTACCGCAAGGCACTTACCATAACACCATATTTCAAGCCATTATGACGCACCCTATGCCCTCTAAACGGTATGCTGAAGCGCTGCATCGTCAGGGTGAAGAAAAGAAAATCTCAAACCTGCAAAAACTTGAGTTTAAATTTATTCAAGCACGTATCGAAGCATTAACATCTCGCAACAAAAGCATTCTACGAAAAAAAATAGCACGGTTAGAGCCAACAGAGTTAGCTCAACCACAAAATCAATATTTACAAGCCCTCTCTTTCGCCCAAACTCAACAAGTCAATAAAGCCTCTTATATCCTTCAAATTCTTTATTTTCAGTATCCAGAATCTTTAACCATCTCAAGCACTTATTTGCTTTCTCTTATGGCGCAACAGCAATTTACAACGGCTGAGTCTATCCTAAATGAAGTCAACCAAATATTTTGGGATACTTACCCCATTATGCTGATTCAAGCAAAAATGAATGCGCTACAGGGTAATATAAATGATGCAAAATTTATACTCAGAAAAATCATCAAGAACTTTCCCAATCAAGTTGAGCCATATCAAATGATTGCAGCCATTGAAACAGAATACTCTAACAAAGGGTTGTCCTATTACTATATGGGAGAGTATTTTTTGAATGCTGGGAAATTACATCAAGCCCTTGTACAATTTCAGCTTGCCACTAATATTATTGCCAAAGATAGTCGCTTTTATCGGTATGCCGCACAAAAACGTGATCTACTGAAAAAATTTATTTCATAATGGATTATTATAATTTATGATTACTAAGATTTCGTGCTAACAAAGGAAAATATTCTTATGCCGAAGAAACACATCTTACTCATTGGCTGGATAATGTGGCTACTTGCTGCACTGTTTTACTCCCTTGACTACTTTTATACTACCCCAATCTGTCAAACAACATTTTCTAAATTCTTATTCCCATAATATTTAAGCTGCCTTAAGTGCTAACTGCTCTTTTGGCGTGCCCCTATTTGAACCTTCATTATAAACATTCATTGGGTTTTTAGTGCTATTGGTTCCTTTGATCATTAGCTTTATTTGCTGCTTAAAAATAAGGTTAAAGCCAATTCATTAATCATATTGCTAAACCGAATAAGTTTTATTTATGCTGAATCAACCAACAATGATGAATATTCGGACGACGCTTAAAATCTTCAGGTAAGCATTGATGGCTTATATCCTCACAACCTAGTTCAGACAGAGCTTCTTCATCCAACTTAAAACGGCGATAGTTATTTGAGAAAAATAGCTTCCCACCCTTTTTTAAAGACTTCATCGCCAGCTGAATCAAGTTCACATGATCTCGCTGAATATCTAACGTACTCTCCATCCGTTTTGAATTTGAAAAAGTAGGGGGGTCTAAAAAGATGACATCATATTGTGTACGATTCGCTTCTAGCCACTTTAAGCAATCAGCTTGGATAAATTCATGTTTCTGTGTACTTAATTGATTTAATTCAAAATTACGTTCACCCCATTCAAGATAGGTTTTTGACATATCAATACTGGTCACCGATTTTGCCCCATAGAGCACCGCTTGAACACTGGCAGTGCAGGTATAAGCAAATAGATTCAATAAAGTTTTGCCAACAGAAGCCAAGGCAATCTTTTCACGCATTAGGCGATGATCTAAAAATAAACCCGTATCAAGATAATCCTCAAAGTTTACATAAAACTCTGCCTGACCCTCCGTCACCACCTGATATTGCATCCGATCGGATATTTTATGATACTGTTGATCACCTTTTTGTTTTTTACGAACTTTCAAATGAATATTTTCAAGTGGGATATTTATTACCTTATGCACACCATGAAAAGCTTCCATGATACGCAATTCTGCTTTTTTAGGATCGACCTCTTTCCCTGCTTGGTATTCTTGGATATGGAGATGCTCTCCATACACATCAATCGCCATCGCAAAATCAGGTAGATCTGCATCATAAACTCGATAGCAACTCACTCCCTCTCGTTTTGCCCAACGTTGGATATGTTTTAATTTTTTCTTAAGTCGATTTTCAAACATTTTACTATGCTCACTCGGCTCACTTAAAAGCGTCTCAGCTTTACGCGCCATTTTTTGTTGAGGTGTTTCAAATCGCATAAAAGAGGCTTCGACAATATGAAATTTTAATAAATCAGCTGGCAATGCACCATTAAACATTTTATATCGTTTATAGCTACGAATACCGATGGACTTAATCATGTCAGGTGCCGAGCTGATAATACCCAAATCCCAACCTTCAAAATTTTGCTTTAAATTTTCACCAACTGCCTTAAATGTCTCTTTTAGGCGTTCTTCTTCTCCTTGATTTAACCGCTCACCATAAGGTGGATTAAAGACAATTAAACCATTACTGACATTATTATCACTCAAGCTGAAATTCTGAAGAGAAAGATTCATAGCATTTCCTTGCCTTACCTCAATTTGATCCGTCAGCCCTGCTCTCTCTATATTCGCCTCAGCCATTCGAATCATTTGTGATGCCAAATCAGAGCCCATAATTTTAAACTGTTTGTTTTTGAGGTTTTCCTCTCGCAATGCTTCTGCTTCTTCTTCAATCTCACTCCAAAGCGCTTCACGATGTTCACACCAACCATAAAACCCATAGTATTGTCGGTCAAGACCTGGCGCAATACCATACGCCATCATCGCCGCTTCCACCAATAAAGTCCCGGAACCACACATAGGATCCATCAAGCAAGGGTTATCTAATTTCAAATGCTCGAGCCATCCCGCCCGCATTAAAACACCCGCAGCCAAGGTTTCACGCAGTGGTGCAATACCACCTTCTGTACGATAGCCACGTTTATGCAAACTTTCACCTGAAAGGCTAAGGCTCACTGAAAATTGATTACGATTCACATAGATATTCAGCACCACATCAGGTTGTTGGGACTGAATGCTAGGTCGTTCGTTGGCAATCTCTCGGATTTGATCCACAATACCATCTTTTGCTTTTTGTGCGATAAATTGTGTGTTATTGATAGACTGATGAGAACCATTCACATCAATTTTAAACGTTGAATTTGAACGCATAATCTTAAGCCATTCAACTTTCTGTATTTCAGCATATAATGTTTCTTGGTTCTCTGCCTCAAAACTCACAATCGGTAATAAAATATGGTTTGCCAAACGTGACCACAGGCAAGCACGATAAGCAATCTCCAAGCCGCCCGAGAAATAAACGCCTGAGCGTCCTTGTTTTACTGAATCGGCACCGATACTTTCCAGCTCCGCAACTAATAGTTCCTCTAAGCCTTTTGCAACCGTTGCAAAATATTGTTGGTCTGACATCTTATGCCTTATAAAAAATAAAATCTTAATGGTCTATATGATATATGAATGTCGATTTTTTTACTGCAAATAAAATGAAGATAATAATTTTGTTTGCCTAACCACTTGCATTCTTAAAAATGATTGGCTAGATTAAATAGTAACAAATACACAATAAAGCGCGTTTAAAATGAAACCATATTACTTACAACGAATGATGATGCTTAACCTGGGCACTGCTCTTAAGGTTAAGCTAGATGAATGTAAGTAAGCTTTAAACATTCTTTTTCTAGATTAACGCCAGTGCTCAGGAATGGACACTGGCGTTGTTGTATCTGCGCCACTAAAGCTTAAAAGTTTTACTGACGAGGATAACAACATGAGCACTTTACAAAACATACCAATAAAAAACACACCCGATAGCCTTAATCATACTCAAGAAAATACCGCCCCGCGCCAATACCAATTTGAAACAAATTCTATTCATGCTGGCGTTGAACCTGATCCAATTACCGGTGCGATCTTAACACCAATTTATCAAACCACGACTTTTGCACAAAAATATGTCGGTGATGACAAGGGCTACACTTATAGCCGCACAAGCAACCCGACACTCACCGTTTTAGAAAAAAAACTGGGTGAACTCGAAAATGTTGAGCCTGCTGTATGTTTTGCCACAGGCATGGCTGCCATTACCTCACTTTGCCTTGCGGTATTGAAAGCTGGAGATCATATTGTCTGTTCCGACGTTGTTTACGGTGGTACGGTGCGTCTACTCAGACAAGTATTTGAAAAATTTAACGTCTCAGCCTCTTTTGTCGATACAACAGATCCAGAGGCAACAAAAGCCGCCATCACTCCTAACACCAAATTATTACTTATTGAAACGCCTGCCAATCCAACATTGAAATTAACCGATATTGCTTTAACGGCAAGTATTGCCAGAGATGCAGGCATCTATCTTGCGGTGGATAATACTTTTTTAACCGCGGCCCTACAGCAGCCCTTTAAGCTTGGCGCGGACATTGTTTTATACTCCACCACCAAATATATTGAAGGGCATAATGCAACCGTCGGTGGCGCTCTACTTTCAAACAATGCTGAATTAATCGAGCAGTTTAGATTTATCCAAAACACCGTTGGCAACACATTGTCACCATTTAATGCTTGGCTCACACTGCAAGGCATTAAAACCTTACCCCTTCGTATTAAACAACATAGTGAAAATGCGCTGATTGTGGCAAAATTTTTAGAAGCACATCCAAATATTGCAAGCGTCTGTTTTCCAGGATTAAAGTCATTCTCTCAGCATCAACTTGCTTGTGAGCAGCAAAAAAACTTTGGCGGAATTTTAACTTTTGAAGTTAAAGGTGGCTATGATGCAAGTGTGAGTTTACTCAACGCCACTGAGCTTTGTACTCTTGCTGAGAACTTAGGCTCTGTGGAAACCATTATCACCCACCCAGTCTCAATGACGCATGGTCCTATTTCACAAAAAGAAAGAGAAGCAATTGGCATCACTGAAGGACTTGTACGCCTATCTGTGGGTCTGGAATCTCCTGAAGATATTATTGCAGATTTAAGCCAAGCGCTAGCAAAATCAGGGGAATGTGCCGCATGAAAAAGCCTCTAACAGTCATTAAAATCGGAAGCTCCGTATTGATCAATGCTCAAGCGATCCCCGAGGTTATTGATGAAATTATTGCTCTGCAGCGCCAAAATAAAAAGGTACTTGTCGTTATTTCAGCACTTGGAGACACAACAGATAATTTATTACAGTCTGGTAAAGCTATTTATAAAGGTATTTT
>CAUZSH010000022.1:0-25866 GCA_963582935.1 Gammaproteobacteria bacterium | reverse complement strand
GAATTTTTTCATTCAGTAGGGGTAACGGTTATAGAAAATGATGACAATTACAGTTATCCGTATTGTCAAAATCAAGGTATTGATCAAGCCAAGTATGATGTGTTCGCATTTTTGAATAATGATATTATTGTTTCGCCGAGTTGGGATCAGAAATTTATAGAAACAATGAAGCATAATGGTCTAGAGATTGTGACCAGTTGTGGTCTTGAATGTGTTGAAAGCAGACAGGAAACGAAAAAAATTCGGAGACGTTGGAGAGCTATTAAGACAGCTTTGATAAAGATGCCATTTTCTGGAAAGTACAAGTTAATGCACAAACTAATGTATAGAAATTGGGTGAAATTTATCGAAAAACATTATCATACACATAAGTTGAAAGTGACGAAAGGTTTTGTTGGCTATGGGGTTATCATGACACGAAATGCTATCGAAAAAGTTGGGAAATTTGACGAAAGACTACAGTGTGCGGATTTTGATCTATGTATGAGAAGTATAAAAAGGTATGAGGATTATGGCGATATTAAACCGATTCATATCGCGCTTGATGTATACATACATCATTTTATTCGTATTACATTAAAATCTAACCCGCCAGTTTTCGTAGATGGGGGTAACTTAATTTCTTTGAAAGAGAAGTGGGGTAATGAGCACCGTCCAGAGGGATATCGCTAAATAGAATTTAATAAAATTACTATATTTTGTATAACATCACTATACTGTAGCAAGACATATGGCATAAACCTTCATGATTAAAATGGAAAAAAATATCATTCGTCAGCAGAAAACGGTCGTACCAGTGGATTTTATTTTTCAAAAAATAAGTGGTTTCTTTGAGAAGTTTGGTTTATTTTCCTGTTTTATGCTTGCGCTGTGGAGTACGATTTCTACAGCTGGCGGTTCGATTAGTATGGGTATTCTTTTTGCGTGCTTTTTATTGAGTGGAAATTGGCGAGAAAAAATCAGGCTTCTAAAGCACCCCATTATTATTATGGTATTTGCTTTCGTTTTTTGGGAGCTGGTTGGTGTGTTATATAGCTATGGTAGTTGGTCAGAAGCATTTAGTGCAGCACTAAGGTATAATCGCTTATTAACGATTTGGTGCGTTGTGTATTTTATTCATGGTGATGTGAAGAAATTTTATTGGATGGTCAGCGCCTTAGCGTTAGGTATTTTGATTAATTTGGTTTCTATATATTTAAACTATTATATTTTATCACAGAGCTATGCAATTAAATTTATCGGGGGAGCTAGTTGGCCTTCAGCACAAGGGCATGGCACTTTTGCATATTTCACATTAGTATTTGGATTTAGCTGTCTAATCACTTCTAGATTGAAAGAAATTAAAATACAGTGGCGTTATGTCGCTTTAGCTCTGGGTGCGCTTGCGATGATTGCTGAAATATTTTTAAATAGCTCTCGTTCAGGTTATGTGATGGAGTTATCTATTTTGATTTGCCTATTATTTCAAGCGCGGAAGTTGTGGTCTATTATAGGAATGGTCGCTTTTATTCTTGCTCTATTTGGTGGTGCGTATTTGTTTTCTCCCACATTTAAGGAGCGAATTGATGAGGGTGTGCATCATGTGGTGGCTTATACGGAAGGACATAGTAATATAACTTCGGTAGGACTGCGTTTGAATTTTTATGTGACAACTGCAAATATTTTGATAGAACGGCCATCAAAATTAGTGATCGGTTATGGGACAGGCAGTTATGAAGCGGTAACTAAAAGCTACTATGCCGATAAAAAAAATAAAAACCCAAATTTTGAGTATCAGAGTTTTTCTAATCCTCATAACCAATATTTAACCTATTTATTTGAAAATGGCATTATAGGCTTAATGCTTTTTTTAGGGTTTTTATATACAGTGTGGCGCTATGCTCAGACTTTGCCTCGATTTTGGTATAGTGTAGCTTGGGTTTCTTTGGTGGGTATCAGTGTGAATATGTTGTTTAACTCATCATTTATGGACTTTTCATCTATTTTCTTTGTATTTCTGGTTGGAGTATTGGCTTCATATCATCCAAGGAGTAGATTTGGTGACCTGAGTCTTTGGCAAAGACCCATTTATTCAAAAGAAGCTAGGATAACTAAGAATGGTTGATTTTTATGCTATTATGAAATCCCATCTGCTGATGTTTGAAAGTGTAAAGCTTTAGAGTCTGTTATTTTTAACAAACGTAGATTACCATTAACACATCTTGATAATTTTATTTAATGAGGGGATATAAAAATATGAAAGGCATTGTTCTTGCAGGTGGCTCAGGCACGCGTTTATTTCCAGCTACAATGGGTGTTAGTAAACAATTAATTCCCATTTACGATAAACCTATGGTGTATTATCCACTGTCAATTCTGATGCTCTCTGGCTTAAAGGAAGTGTTGATCATTACTACGGAGCAGGACCAAGCTACTTTTAAGCTTTTACTGGGAAATGGTGCACAGTGGGGGATGGCGATTGAATATGTGGTTCAACCTTCTCCAGATGGGTTGGCGCAGGCGTTTATTCTTGCAGAAGATTTTTTGAATGGAGATTCTGTTTGTTTGGTATTAGGGGATAATATTTATTATGGTCATGGTTTAACGGAACAACTTTTAAGCGCACGTGCTTGTGTTGAAAAAAATAATGGGGCATGTGTCTTCGGCTATGGTGTTAGCGATCCGGAACGTTATGGGGTTGTGGAGTTTGATACGTTAGGGAATGTTCTTTCTGTAGAAGAAAAACCAGAGCATCCGAAATCAAATTACGCCATTACGGGATTGTATTTTTATGATCATCACGTTTGTGAGTATGCAAAGCAAGTAAAGCCATCTGAGCGTGGTGAACTGGAAATTACAGATCTAAATGAAATTTACCTTGATAGACAAGAGCTAAAGGTTGAAAAACTAGGACGAGGATATGCTTGGTTAGACACAGGCACTCATGAGTCATTAATTGAAGCTTCACGATTTATTTCAACGATTGAAAACCGCCAAGGGATTAAGGTGGCTTGTTTGGAAGAGATTGCTTGGGAACAGAATTGGATTTCGGGTGAATTATTTGAGCGTGCAGGGCAGAAAATGAAGAAGAATCAATATGGGCAATATATACTTAGGCGGTTAAGAGAAGTTTGATAAAGGAATGAAATGAAAGTCATTAACACATGTTTGCCAGAAGTAAAAATCATAGAGCCAAAAATCTTTGGTGATGAACGAGGCTTTTTTTATGAAGATTTTTCAGCAGAACGTTATCAGTGTCTAGTAGGTATTCAGGGTGCGTTTGTTCAGGGTAACTTGTCGAGGTCTTCCAAAGGTGTTTTGCGGGGATTGCACTATCAGTTGCAGCAAACACAAGGAAAGTTGGTCTCTGCAACTCGAGGTGCAGTGTTTGATGTGGCTGTAGATGTGCGTGTGGGTTCACCTAATTTTGGGAGGTCAGTGAGTGTTGAGTTGTCGGAAGAAAATAAACGCCAATTATGGGTGCCTGTAGGTTTTGCGCATGGATTTATGGTGCTCAGTGAGACAGCGGACTTTTCTTATAAATGTACAGATTATTATCACCCAAGCTCTGAAAAGAGTATTTTATGGAATGACCCTGATCTCCAGATTCAATGGCCAGAGGATATCAAGCCGTTGTTATCTGCGAAAGATGAAAAAGGTACTCGATTAAAAGATATGTCTAAATCTGACTTGCCTGTTTATCAAAAGGCGTAGCATTTATATGAAACTATTAATTTTAGGCAAAAATGGACAGGTGGGACATGCTTTAGTGGCTTACTGTGAAAAAAACGGTATTGAATATCAAGCAACGGGAAGAGGTGACCTTGATATTACGAATAAAGATGAGGTGTCCCAGTTTTTTGAGTTAAACCATGACTATTGTTTTGTGGTTAATGCCACGGCATATACTGCGGTAGATAAAGCAGAACAGGAAGTTAAGTCTGCCAATGCGGTCAATCATTTGGCCGTTAAGAGCTTAGCTGAGCAATGCAGGAAATATGATTTACCTTTAATCCACCTTTCCACAGACTATGTTTTTGATGGATCAAAAAAGACAAATTATGTTGAATATGATTTAGTTTCACCATTGGGTGTTTATGGTGAGACGAAGTTAAAAGGTGAGCAGGTATTAGAAGAAATATGGCAGAAGCATATTATTTTACGTGTGAGTTGGGTCTTCGGTGAGCATGGCAATAATTTTGTCAAAACTATAGCAAAGCTCTCTACAATGAAGACAGAGCTGGGTGTGGTTTCCGATCAATATGGATCACCAACATCCGCAAGTGATATTGCTCGAGTGATCGTTGAAATCTGCCAATCATGCCATGTAAAAAGTCAGGGGAAGTGGGGGCTTTATCATTATAGTGGTTTCCCCGTGACGACTTGGCATCAGTTAGCTGTTGCTATTATTTCAGAATCTAAAAGACAGAGGTTTGATGTGGTTACAAATAGGATCAATGCGATTAGAACTGAAGATTACCCAACGCCAACTGCGCGTCCGACAAATTCAGCATTTAATGTGGGTAAGATCCAAAAAGTGTTTAATATTAAACAACGTGTTTGGCATGACGACCTGCCAGCGGTCATTACGCAATTAAAAAAAGAGATGGATTTATGAGAAAATACATGCCTAAAAATATGATGGTAACAGGTGCGGCAGGTTTTATAGGCTCTAACTTTGTTCGTATGATTCTAGCAAAATATCCTGATGTGAAAATCATTAGCTTTGATAAATTAACTTATGCTGGAAGTTTGGATAATTTAAAAAACTTAAAAAATGATCGGAATCATACTTTTGTGGAGGCAGATATTTGTGATGAGGCCTCGGTTGCAAAAACCTTGCGTGAGCATAAGATTGATACGATTGTGCATTTTGCTGCGGAATCCCATGTGGACAATTCTATCAGTGGACCAAAAGTATTTTTGGAAACCAATATTATGGGAACGTTTACCATATTGAACGAGGCTAAGAAATACTGGTTTGACGAGTTGGGGTTAGATGAAAATGATTGTCTTTTTCATCATGTTTCTACGGATGAAGTTTATGGCACCTTATCTAAAACAGGACCTGCTTTTACGGAAGAGAAAGCTTACGAGCCAAATTCTCCGTACTCTGCATCTAAAGCGGGGTCTGATCATATTGTCAGGGCATACCATCACACCTATAAGCTTCCTGTCACAACCTCAAATTGTTCGAATAATTATGGGCCTTACCAGCACCCTGAAAAATTGATTCCCGTTGTGATTAAGAGCTGTATTGAACAAAAACAAATTCCAATCTATGGTGATGGCTCCAATATTCGTGACTGGTTGTATGTAGAAAATCATTGTGATGCCATAGATTGTATAATTAGAACGGGAAAACGAGGCGAAGTTTATAATGTGGGCGGCATCAATGAGGTGAATAATCTGACTTTAGTGCATACGATATGCACCTTGATGGATGGCTATAATCCAGAAAATTCACCTCATAAAAGCTTGATTACTTTTGTGGAAGACCGTAAAGGGCATGATTGGCGTTATGCAATAGATAATGCCAAGATACAGAAAGAATTAAATTGGAAGCCGTCACAAGACTTTATGAAAATGTTTAAAGAAACAATCGAATTTTACCTTAACAGCTAATTCCCAATATACTCTTATTGAGAGTTACTCACGACTTCACTATGCTTGAGTGGTTATCCATAATTTTTAAGAAGTCTCATGAAAATCACCCAAATTGAAATTATAGACACCCACTGTCCAAAACGCCCTGCATGGAATCCCGTATTTGTCAGAATTCATACCGATGAAGGTATTCATGGTGTGGGCGAGGCAGGCTTGGCTTATGATTTGGGGCATAGTGCGGCGGCTCACATGATTAAAGAGTTTGCGGAAGAGATGCTGCTTGGTTTTGACCCTTTCCAGACAGAATTGTTGTGGAATAGAATGCTCCGTGAAAGCTTTTGGGGGCTTGGAGGTGGTCCTGTAGTTTATGCGGCGATGAGTGCTATTGATACGGCGCTTTGGGATATAAAGGGGAAAGCCCTGGGTGTGCCTTGTTATCAGCTTCTCGGTGGTAAAGTGAACGCAAAGCTACGGACTTATGCAAGTCAGCTTCAGTTTGATTGGGACGTTTATGAACGTAAGACTTTATCTCGCCCAGAAGATTATGGTTTGGCGACAGAGAAAGTGGTAGCAGAAGGCTATGATAGCGTTAAAGTTGATCCGATGATGTTTGATAAAAATGGTGATACGATTTACGATTGCACGAAGCCTTTTAGGCAAGATCATCTAAACCTTATTCGGGCGCGTTTGCAGGCGATTCGAGATGTGTTGGGTGAGAATGGTGATATTATTTTTGAATGCCATAGTTTGCCGGGGGTATCTTCAGCGTTGCAACTTGGCGCGATTGCAGAAGAATTTAATTGCATGTTTTTGGAAGAGCCGGTGAATTATCTAAATTCAAAATTACATCATCGATTACGCGATAAATTAAATGTGCCTATTGCGGCCGGTGAACGTCTTTATTTGCGTCATGGTGTGCGTGAGTATCTTGAGTCACAAACGGTTGATTTGTTACAACCAGATATTGGGCTATGTGGTGGCTTAACGGAAGCGAAAAAGATTTGTGATTATGCGGATATGTATGATGTGAAAATTCAAGCACATGTCTGCGGTGGTCCCGTTGCAACCATGGCAGCGCTTCATCTAGAAACAGCAATTCCAAACTTTTTGATTCATGAGCATCACACGTATGCGATCAAGGACTTTAATCGTGAGCTATGTCTTCAGGATCCACAGCCTGTAGACGGATTTTTCCAAGTGTCAGAAGATCCAGGGTTGGGAATTGAATTGAATGATGAGGTGTTGAAAAATTCTCCTAAAATGGTGGTGAAGTAAATTTCAACATTACATTTGATAGACTTTCTTTGCTGTACCATAAAAAATATGTCTTTTATCCTGCTTGGATAATGATAGCCCATCCAAAACTTTATACCATTTACTAGGATCACTCGTAAAGCATATAGGGTGATTTGATCCGTATAAACAATGATTTGGCATGAAAAAATCAAGGCAAGGTTTTACGGCCTGTTCCATATCTAACGTTTCATCAAACATGCTCAACCCTGAAAATTTCATATAGATGTTACCAACCTTATTAGCAGCCATTAACACATCCTTCCAAAACCCATATTCTTTTTCATTTTTCCAAATAGGCATCAATAGATGCTCTAGAACACAAGTGACATTTGAATCAACAATAGCCGGAAGCAGATTCAGCAATTGTGCTGGATAACATTGGCACTCAAAAACAAGTTTATATTTGGCAAGTAGTTTCAGATTATTAGGGATATTGTGATGGGTAGATAAGTCTTTGCTTTCAGGGGAATAGGCGTGTGAGGGGTGATAGGACAGAATATGTCGAACACCGATAAAAGCCTTGTATTCATTAAGGGATAAGATTTTTTGTTCAAATTTATCAGCTGGAAGCGTAATGTCTACGAAGCCAATGCTTCTGAATAAAAGCTTAGGGAGGGTCGCCATGATTTTCTTGAGCCAGTATTGCTCGATTTCAGCTGACATATCGCTATCCTGTGCCTCGATATGTACAAGTCCTTTTAAGTCTGAAGGTGCTTGAGCCAAAAAAGTTTCAGGTAAAAAGTTTTTTTGTAAGGTTTTTGGGGTATTTTTATCTTTCACCCAAGAATGCATATTTTGTGAGAGATCCCAAAAGTGAATATGTGAATCAATAATATCCATTAGCTTTGATAGTCAATTTTTGATTTGCTTTCAATGCGTCTGGTGAGGGTTTCAAACTCTAAGTGTGCACTTTGGATGCTGTCGAATTGTTTTTTAGTGAGCTTACAAATCTCATCAGATAGTTCAATAATTTTCTTCCCAGAAGAAAGGGTTTTAATTTGAATATCACAACATTGTTCTAGGTAATATAGGTTATACAGTGTATCTTCAATATTGCCGCCAGTGCTGAGTAGTCCATGATTTTTGAGAATCATCACTTTGTTATTGCCAAGACTTTGCACCATTTCTTCCCCTTCATTTTGTAAGGCAAGCCCATTAAATTCGTGGTAGGCTATATCGTTGTAAAAGCGTAAAGACTGTTGGTTGAAGAAAAGCAGTCCGCATTCTAAGGAGGAAACCGCAACGCCATTAATGCTATGTGTATGCATGGCGCTCATGATGGTGCCTGAGTGCTTGTATATAGATGCGTGGATGTTTGTTGCCTGAGGCATAATCTGATAATCGCTATGCCCAGTAATATTTCCATTAAAGTCTGATTTAATGAGTTTGGAAGCAGAGACTTCTTCAAAAGCAGTATTGTGAGGGGTAATTAAAAGGTGCTCTGTATTCGGAATTCTTACGCTCAAATGAGTTGCCAACAAATCATCCCAGCCGTGATAGTGAATAATGTGGTGGGCGGCAGCAAGTTTAATGCGTAATGATTGTTCTATTTGATCCATGACTAACAGCCGTGATGTTTTTATCAATATTAACGAATAATGACTAGAAGCGCAGTAGAGAATTAAGCTATATTTGATATAAGTAAAATTTAAAGTTGTGATCGTCTTTGATGAAAAAAGTAGTGGTCGTGACTGGAGGCTCAGAAGGCATTGGCGAGGCGTGTGTTGAAATTTTTAATCAACGAGAGTACGAGGTGATTAATTTAGACATTGTAAGCCTCATCACGCCAAATCGTGTCGTAATAATACTTGGTTTATTCAAACAGATATTTCCAAGGTAGATGAAATTCAAAGTGCTTTTGATAAAATCGCTCAAAAATATTCACACATTGATGTGTTAGTTTCAAATGCAGGGATTCATGTGTCAGCGACAGTGGAAAATACCGATGAGGTATTGTTCGACCGAATCATTTCTACAAACTTGAAATCTACTTTTTTTGTGGTGCAATCGGCATTGAGGTTGATGAGGGCTAGAGAGGGAGAGAGAGAAGACGGTGGGCGTATCATTACCATTGGCTCGGATCAGTCTTTTGTGGGGAAATCAAATTCAGCAGCCTATGGAATGACCAAAGCAGCGATTGCTCAGTTTACGAAAAATATTGTGCTGGATTATGCCAAGCAGGGCATTGTGGCAAATTGTGTTTGCCCGGGAACGATTGCCACCCCACTTTATTGGAAGGCGATTAAAAAATATTGCCAGCAATCAGGGAGACTGCTTGAGGAAGTGCATCAGGAAGAAAGCAAGCTTCAGCCAGCAGGAAGGGTGGGAGAGGCGAGTGAGGTGGCGTCGCTTGTTTTTTACTTGGCAAATGATGCGGGAAGCTTTATTCAGGGCGCGAATATTGCCATAGATGGCGGTTATACTGCGAAGTAGCGTTTTTACAATGAGGTGATCAATGAAATTGCTGTTTCAGCAACGGTTCTGGAAACTCGGTCCAGATTTTCAGCATGTTGATTACTGGATGCATCATCTGCTTTATCTGTGATGCCTCGAATGCAAAGAAAAGGCTTGTCGAGGAGATAACAGGTTTGTGCGATAGACACACTTTCCATATCCAGAGATAAAGCTTTTGGCAGTTTGGTTTTAATATTATCAACGGATTTAATGTCGCTAATAAATGAGTCTCCAGAAACAATTTGTCCTAAACTGGTAGAGTTTTTATTGGTGAATGTTGTGACAAGTGGCATTAATGATGGGTGAAGAGTATAGGTTTTAGGCATTTGCGGGACTTGTCCAAAAGCATAACCAAAACCAACTGCATCTACATCAGAGTAAATAAATTCTGAACCAATAATGGTGTCGAAAATTTGAGTATGTTTGCCAATGCCTGCCGCTGTGCCAATATTAAGGATCAGGTCAGGGTTAAGCACAAGTGAATATTTTGTGACATTTACCGCTGAGTTCACTTTTCCAATTCCACACGCCAGTGCCGTGCAATGGTGTCCTGCAAGTGAAAATGTAAAAGTATTGCTTATCTGAGTCACTTTTTCAGACAATGATTTAACAAACCCTTCAAGTTCTTCATGCATGGCGGCAACGATTAATATTTTCATTTTAGATTTGTCCCATATTTTTAGAGTACCCTTTAAAAACCAGCATCCATTCTCAATGCTTCTGCTTTGTCTATTTTTTCCCAAGTAAACTCAGGCTCTTCACGTCCGAAATGTCCATAAGCTGCAGTTTTTAGATAGATCGGGCGAATAAGATCTAGTGTTTCCGTAATGGCATAAGGGCGTAGATCAAAATGCTGGGTGACAAGCTCCTCAATTTTCTCATCGCGAATCTTTCCAGTTCCAAAGGTATTGACCATAATGGAGGTGGGTTTTGCTACACCAATAGCGTATGAAATTTGTATTTCACATTTATCTGCAAGTTTGGCGGCGACGATATTTTTAGCCACATAACGTCCCATATAAGCCGCGGAACGATCCACTTTGGAAGGGTCTTTCCCTGAAAAGGCACCACCGCCATGATGTGCCGCTCCACCATAGGTATCTACAATGATCTTACGTCCTGTCAAACCACAATCGCCTTCAGGTCCTCCAATGACGAATCGTCCAGTTGGGTTCACGTGGTAAGTGATTTTATCTTGTTGCCATACTTTGGGGAGTACAGGCTTAATGATTTCTTCAATGACGGCCTCACAAATATCTTTATGTGAAATATCAGGTGCATGTTGCGTTGAAACGACAACTGTATCCACACCGATGGGTTTTCCATCGATATAACGCAGGGTAATTTGGCTTTTTGCGTCGGGACGCAACCAAGGTAAGATTCCAGTTTTGCGAAGCTCAGCTTGTTTTTTCATAATGAGGTGTGAGTAGTGAATGGCAGCAGGCATGAGCACATCCGTCTCGTTGCTCGCAAAACCAAACATCAGTCCTTGGTCGCCAGCTCCTTGATCAAGGTTTGATTCTCGGTCAACGCCTTGTGCAATCTCAGGAGACTGTTTGCCGATGGTATTAATAACAGCACAAGAGTTGCCGTCGAACCCAACAGCGGAGCTGGTATAACCAATATCGGTGACGACTTTGCGTACCAGTGCTTCAATATCCACCCAAGAGTTTGTGGTGATTTCACCAGCGACCAGCACCATGCCAGTTTTTACCAAGGTTTCGCATGCGACCCGGGCTTGTTTATCTTGCTCCAAAATAGCATCCAGAACCGCATCAGAAACTTGGTCTGCTATCTTGTCTGGATGTCCTTCTGAGACGCTTTCTGAGGTAAATAAAAAATCCTTTGCCATAATGAAATTCTTTTAACTTTGGTGGAATAACAGGAGTATTTTAGCACTATTTACAGACAAAGTTGAAGTGCTGAGCGAAGACTTTTTAAGTCTTTATATTGTTTTTGATTTAAAATGTCGCCGACAGACAGAAACATAGCTGTTATTGCCACCGATTTGAACCTGATTGCCATCACTGACCACTTGCCCATTTTCATCCAACCTTAGGACATGGTTTGCTTTCTTTCCGCAGTGGCAAATGGTTTTGATTTCAATCAAGCTGTCTGCCCAAGTGAGTAAATATTTGCTACCCTCAAATGGCTCTGCTTGAAAATCATTTCTGAGCCCATAAGCCAGCACGGGAATATGAAGTTGATCAACAATTTCTGTCAGCTGGTAGACTTGTGCTTTCGTTAAAAATTGCGCTTCATCTAGCAAAATGCAGTGTAGCTGGTTTTGTGATTGAGTGAGCGAAACGATTTCTAGAAAGTTTGTTTCAGCATTAAAAAGCTGTGCTTCTGCTTGCAGACCAATACGTGAAGTGATTTTTCCAATGCCATAACGGTTATCGAACTTTGGTGCAAATAGCAGGGTGTTCATGCCCCGTTCACGGTAGTTATAATCGGATTGAAGTAGTACGGTGCTTTTGCCTGCGTTCATGGTGGAGTAATAAAAATGTAGCTTTGCCATGGAAAAGTTGTTTTGTGATTTGAATGAGAATATTCTATCATCTATAGAGAAGATAACCAAAGAGGGTATTTTATGAAGCCAATACGCAAAGCCGTCTTTCCTGTGGCAGGGCTGGGAACTCGGTTTTTACCTGCTACGAAAGCATCGCCAAAAGAGATGTTAACTGTGGTGGATAAGCCGCTGATTCAGTATGCAGTTGAAGAGGCGATTGAAGCAGGTGTTAATGAGTTAATTTTTGTTACCAGTACCCATAAGCGTACGATTGAGGATCATTTTGATAAAAGCTTTGAGTTGGAATATCAGCTGGAGAAAAAACAAAAACTAGACATGCTGGAGATGGTGCGTAATATTGTGCCGAAACATGTTCAGTGTGTTTATATCCGCCAAAAAGAGGCGTTAGGGTTGGGGCATGCGGTGTTATGTGCAAAACGTTTGATCGGTGGTGAGGATTTTGCGGTATTGTTGGCAGATGATTTGATCGCGAGTGAAGGAAAAGGGTGTTTGTCTCAAATGGTAGATCAGCATCGTTATCAGCGTTGTGGCGTTTTGGCAGTACAGGAAGTACCCCAAAAAGATACGCATCAATATGGTATTGTTGAAATTTCGGCAGATAAAAGCATTCAATCAATTGTTGAAAAACCGAAGCCTGAAGATGCACCGTCAAATCTAGCCGTTGTAGGGCGATATATTTTGTCGGCAAGCATTTTTGATCATTTAGAGAAAATCAAGCCAGGCGCAGGAAACGAAATTCAATTAACCGATGCGATTGCCGCACAAATTAAAGCAGGTCGAATGATCTCACATATCTTTGAAGGGCAACGTTATGATTGTGGTGATAAGCTTGGTTTTTTGATTGCGAACTATGAATATGCCTGTCGCCACCCTGGTTTAGGTAAAGCCTTTAGAGAATATGTTAAAAAATAGTAAGTAATTGAATTGTGATATTTTTATAAGCTCGTTAGGCTGGAAGAAAGTATCAAAATTTTTTGAGCCCTTAATGAAAAAATTTCTATATACATTACCTCTATTAGGTGTTTTATTTTTGGTGGGCTGCACCACGGCACCGCCCAGAAATATTGGCAATGCTTGTGCCATTGCTCAGGAATATCCAAGCTGGTTTTATGATGCTAAGCGTTCTTACAATAAATGGGGTGTTCCTATTAGTGTTCAGTTTGCCATGATTCGCAAAGAATCTCATTTTGTTGCGGATGCAAAAACACCCAGAACCTACATTCTTGGGTTTATTCCAAGTTCACGAGTCTCCACGGCTTATGGTTATGCACAAGCGTTAGATGGCACGTGGGAACAATATCAAAATGCCACGGGGAATAGCGCAGGCTCTCGTACCGATTTTGCTGATGCCACAGATTTTATTGGTTGGTATGGAAATTTTATTCACCAGCGTTTAGGGATTCCTAAGAATGATGCCTATAAGCTTTATCTTGCATATCATCAAGGTCCAAATGGCTATAAGCAAGGCAGTTATAAAAATAACCCAAGTTTGATGAGTTATGCCAAAGACACCCAGGCTTGGGCATGGAGATATGCTTCTCAATTGAAAAGCTGTAATATACCTTCTGAAGGTTGGTGGTTTTGGTAGAGAATTAATAGTATGTCAGAAGTTAAAATATTCGAAATCCCAAAGCGCAAAAAAATGCTTTTGAGTGATTTTCCATTAGCAAAGATTCAAAAACGTATTGTTGGTAAAGTGGGCAAAGCGATTGCTGATTTCAATATGATTGAAGATGGTGATAAAATAATGGTTTGCCTTTCAGGAGGCAAAGACTCATATACCTTGCTTGATATGTTGTTGCACCTACAAAAAAAAGCACCAATCGATTTTGAAATTATCGCTGTGAATTTAGATCAGAAGCAACCGGGGTTTCCAGAGCATATTTTGCCCGAATATCTACAATCGATGACGGTGAATTATGACATCATTGAAAAAGATACTTATAGCGTTGTGAAGCGCCTTATCCCAGAAGATAAAACCACTTGTGGGCTTTGTTCTCGAATGCGGCGAGGTATTTTATACCAATATGCAAGAGAAAATGGTATTACCAAGATTGCACTGGGACATCATAAAGATGACATTTTGGAGACCTTTTTTTTGAATTTATTTTTTAGTGGCAAGGTTAAAAGTATGCCGCCAAAATTAAAAAGTGATGACGGTGATAATATTGTGATTCGTCCTATGGCTTACGTCGATGAGGCTGAATGTGCTCAATACGCAAAGCTTAAATCATTTCCCGTTATTCCTTGCAATCTTTGTGGGTCGCAAGAAAACCTGCAGCGCAAAAAGGTGAAGAAGATGCTTTCAGAATGGGATGAGTTATATCCTGGGCGGAAAGAAGTTATTTTTAGTGCGTTGGGAAATATTGCACCTTCTCAAATGCTAGATCACGCCTTGTTTGATTTTAAATCACTGACATCAGATACGGTAATTACATAGGAAAAGTTTAAGATGTTTACTGAAATAATACGTCAGTTTGTGTTATTTCAGGGCAAAACTTTCTAATTTTAGACATCGTTAATCTTATTTGCTCTGGCGATTTATGCTCAAGGGCTAAAAGATCAAAGCACAAAGCAATGGTAATGCTTTTCCCATTATAATACAGCTGGGTAGCGCGTAGAAATTTTTTGAGACCTTCTTTTTCAAGGATAGGTGTGACGGACTTAAGTAACACTTTTCGGGAAAGGGGTAAGTCGGCAAGTTTAAGCGTTCCTTCGGGATGATTATCTACATCAATATGAACGGTAATGTCTTTGATGTCCTCTACTTTTTCAGACAGTGTTGCACGTACGCGTTCCCCAATATAGTGCCCCTCTGATGCGCTAAGATTTGAGGCGATTTGGATATGAACATCTAATAACAACTGCCCTGCCATTTTTCGCGTGCGTAAGTTGTGAAAGTCTAAAACACCTTCAGCATTTTGGATGATTTGTGAAATGTTCTCAATAGTTTCAGGTTCAGCGCCGGTATCGATGAGCTCAGAAATTGCCTGGTAGCCCCAAGTGATACCCATTTTAATAATCATTAAACAAACAATAATAGCTGCAACCGCATCCATAAACGGATAGCCCATCATCGAGGCTATAAGGCCAATTAAAACAACAATAGAGGACAGTGCATCGGATCGACTATGCCATGCATTGGCTTTTAGCATGTCAGAGTTAATTTTATTGGCAGTTTTTAGGGTGTATCGGAAAAGCCATTCATTTGCCAAAATGGAAAAAACGGCAGCGATAATCGTATAATTATCTGGTTGTGAGGCGCTACCCGATAATAGATGTGAAATAGAATCATAAGCAATTCCAAAACCTGCAACAATAAGCACAATGGATAATGCAACGGTGGCAATGGTTTCAATGCGTTGATGCCCATAGGGATGATTGTGATCTACTTCTTTGCTGGCATAGCGGGCAGCAAAGAGTACAAATAAATCACTAACTAAGTCAGAAAGAGAATGTATCCCATCAGCAAAGAGCGCTGGTGAGCGTCCAATAAGTCCAACGATAATTTTTACGATAGCCAAGATGCTGTTGATGGTCATGCCAACAATAGTGACTTTCTTGATGGCTTGGTAACGTAGTTTCTCAGTCATAATAATTCACCCTTTACATGTTTGCCATAAAAACATACAGATGATCGAACATCGTAGACAGTTTGTGTGAATATGCAATCATTTATGGATTATTTTTAGGTTTTTTGCTAGATTTTAATTGTCTTTCATGTTCATCAAATTTAATAGGTATATAAATGGATCCCATCAAAAGGCCACATCGAATTCCAAAACGTGTTTTTCAAGTTGTAGAGTCTTTTGACACTTTCTTTAAAAACCAATCTGCAGGCGGAATGGTTTTGCTGGCTTGTGTTATTATTGCTTTAGTTTGGGCAAATAGTTCATATAGTGTGAGCTATTTTAATATTATCGACGCCAAAGCAGGTATACATGTAGGAGGCTTTGAGCTACAAAAAAACATCGGTCTTTGGATCAATGAAGGCTTAATGACTTTTTTCTTCTTGCTTGCGGGGCTAGAAATAAAGCGAGAAATACTCTCTGGTGAATTGGGCTCGCTCAAAAAAGCCATTTTTCCTGTGACGATTTCTCTGTTAGGAATGCTTTTACCCGCATTGATTTATGTTTATATTACTTGGGGGCAGGATAAAATTATTGGTTGGGCAATCCCAATGGCAACGGATATTGCGTTTGCCCTAGGGTTGCTCTCTATTCTCAGAAACAAAATCCCTCGTGCATTAATTGTTTTATTTTCAGCAGCGGTCATCGTAGATGATCTAGGTGCAGTGATCATTATTGCAATATTCTTTAATGATTCGATTGGGTATAACTATTTGCTCGCGGGTGCATTTGTTTATGCCTTGATGATTCTTTGTAACCGCTGGGATATTCGTAACTTAGCATTCTACGGTGTTTTGGGAGCGATACTTTGGTATTGTTTGCTAAGAGCGGGGCTTCATGCAACGATTGCGGGCGTGCTTGTGGCTTTTGTGATTCCAGGGCGGAGTTGCTACAACTCAGTAGACCTACATAAAAAGTTGGCAAACTTGATGGCACGCTTTAAGCGAGCGATTACCAAAGAGGGCGATGATACGCCCAGTGATTTTGAAAATGAAAGTGAAAAAGCGATTGTGCAATCTATTGAAACGACCGCTTACCACTATGAAACACCCTTGCACCGCTTAGAGCATCGATTACATAAATTTATTACGTTCTTCGTTGTACCCGTTTTTGTGTTATTTAACTCGGGCATGATTATTTCGATGGGTGCTTTTCATAGTGCGGCAGATGATCCGATGGTTTGGGGGATCGTATTTGGATTGGCAGTTGGTAAATTTATTGCGCTTGGCTTGATTCCATATTTATTAATTAAGTTTAATTTAGTGTATGTTTCAGCGACGATTAAAGCGGGTGATTTTATTCCGTTGGGGATATTGAGTGGGATGGGTTTTACCATGTCGATATTTATTGCAGAATTAGCTTTAGGGGGCAATGATGGATGGTTAATGAGTGCGAAGTTAGCTATACTCTTGTCTTCACTTTTTTGTGGGATTTTAGGCTTTATCGCTTTGTATATACGATTTGGCTTTAGAAAACCGATTTGATTAATCAGGAGTACAGTATGTCTGAAACGGTATTGGATGATGGATTCATACGTTCATTGAAGAACTTTTGGGATAGGTTTGGCAACATTTTACTAACGGTTGTGTTAATTTGTGCCATTATTTTTGCAGGTTGGCGGTTTTGGAATAATTACCAACAGAAAAAAGTGATGGAGGCATCGATCTCTTATCAAGTTCTCTTGTCAGACTATCAGGTTCCCACGGTTCAGAAAGAAGGGGTGATTGCAAAGGGAAATGCCATTATGACAAACTACCCTGAGACAATTTATGCAAATTTTTCAGCCTTGTTGTTGGCGAGTGTTTATGTCTCGGAAAATAATCTAGATGCGGCAAGAACCTCTTTGGAGTGGGTATTATCACATACAGATAATCCTGTTATTCAAACCATTGCAAAAGAGCGTTTGGCACGAATAATGATTGCGCAAAAAGAATATCAGCAAGCGATTGATTTATTAAATAAAGTCGCTATGAATAAGAGTTTTGATGTGGGTGTAAATGTCGTTTTGGGGAATGCCTATATGGGCTTAGGAAATACCTCTGCAGCTAAAAAGGCATGGACAGAGGCATTGACCGGACTAACTTCTAAAGAGGATGAGGTCATGAAAAACCTTATTACTATGAAGATTAATAATCTCGATGTGACAAAAAAGTAAAAGAGAAGGACCAGTAATGAGAAAAGTTCAAAAGTTATTGATACAGGGTGTTTTCCTTGCCGTAACCGTTGCCGTACTCGCGGGATGTGGAGGCAAAAGTAATATTAAACCACCGGCTGAATTAAAGCCATTTACGCCAAGCGCTCAAATTGCAACCGTTTGGTCAAATGGTATTGGGAGTGGTGCGGACGGTGAATATCTTACGTTAGCGCCGGCGATTTCAGATAATGTTGCCTATACAGTTAGTTTTAATGGTCGCGTTTATGCCACAGATACAAAAACGGGTAATACGATTTGGTCTACTAAATTGGATGCATCTCTCAGTGCGATACCTGTGGTCAGTCAAGACAAAGTGTTTGTGGGCTCGATATATGGAAAACTTTTTGCATTAGATCGTAAAACAGGCAAAGAAGTTTGGAAAACAGACTTAGCCAGCTCACTTTTTTCGAGTGTGGCGTATTCAAAAGGCAAAGTGATTGCCTATACCCATGATGGCACGATTACGGCTTACAATGCGGAAACTGGTGCCCAAGAGTGGACACAAAATGTTTCTACTCCTTCGCTGATTTTGGTTGGGAATAGCACGCCTTTGGTTAGTGGCGACACCGTCTTTGTTGGTTTTGATGATGGCGAGTTATGGGCTTTTAATTTATCCAGTGGTGAAAAGTTATGGGATAGACCTGTGGCGCTACCATCAGGTGGTTCAGAAATTTCAAGAATGGTGGATATTGAGGCAAACCCAGTTATTTCTGATGGAGTCTTATATATAGCAACATACCAAGGGAATTTGGTTGCGATGAATTTAGCCTCTGGAAAAGATGTTTGGATAAAAAAATTCTCAACGTATACAAATTTCTCAGTGACTTCAACTAGACTGTATGTGACGAATGCAGATGGCTATGTGATGGCATTAGATAAACAGACAGGTGATACGCTTTGGAAACAGAAATTGTTAGAAGGTCGTTCCGTGACGGGACCTGCCGTGATTGGGGATTATGTCGCCGTTGCAGATTTTGAAGGATATGTACATTTCTTCGATCGTGACTCAGGAAAATACGCTGATCGAATTAAAGTTGGTGGCGATGGTATTCGCGGCATGCCAATGACAAACGAAGGTGAACTTATTGTGCAAACCAACAGTGGATCTTTGGTCGCCCTGAAAGTTAGACCTTTAACCAGCTAAGGGGGGGTCGAGTGAGTAAAGCTCGTTTAGCCATTCCTTCTTTGTTTATATTAGTGCTGATGATTTCAGTAGGGCCTTTTGGGGATACGCTCTATACTCCCTCTTTGCCCGATATTGCGAAAGATTTAGCTGCCGCATATAGTGATGTTCAGTTAACCATGACATCCTACCTTTTTGGTTATGCGGTTAGCCAGTTAATCTATGGCCCGTTGTCGGATCGTTATGGCCGTCGCCCAATTATGTTGGTAGGAGCGTTCGCTTTTGTTATTGGGTCATTGATTTGTATGTTAAGCATAAATGTCGATATGCTGATTTTTGGGCGTCTTGTTCAGGGGTTAGGTGCTTGTGCTGGCGCGGTTATTTCAAGTGCAGCAGTCCGAGATGCTTTTCCTGCGAGCGAGCAAGGTAAAGTTTTTGCTAAGATGAATATTGCTTTTGCCATTGCGCCAGGTATTGGACCGGTTGTCGGTACTTTTATTGCGCATTACTCAAATTGGCATATGAATTTTTTGGTTTTACTCGTTTTATCTATTATTGTATTGCTTTCTGTTTATTGGCTTTTCCCAGAAACGATAAAAATTAAAAACCGCCATGCCATTCACCCGATTAAACTGGTGATAACCTACTTTTCATTATTTAAGTGTTCGGGTTACTTGGTATATTTGCTACTTCTTGGGATTAGTGTCGGGATGGTATATGGTAGTTTGGTTGAAGCGCCAGGCCTTTTGATTAATGTGATGAAACTAGATGAGAAATGGTTTCTGGTGATTGCTGTGGGCATTGTTTTTGCTTTTATGCTGGGCTCTCTGTTTTGTACTATGCTTTGCTCTGTTGTAAATGAGAACTGGATATTAGTTTTTGGTATGTTGATTATCTTGGCAGGTTCAATTCTTTTGTGGGTATTAATGGCACTTGATTATGTTAATATTTGGGGACTACTTATCCCCATGGTTATTATTTTTATAGGGATTGCTTTTGAAATTCCTATTGCTACCGCCAAGGCGCTAGCATCATTTGATAAAAATGCGGGCTCTGCGGCGGCGATGATGGGCTTTTTTCAAATGGGTATGGCATCGCTGGTAACAGCGATTGCCACATTTATTGATCTTGGTCGGGTGTTTACCATGCCAGTTTGTTTTGCAATATTATCGGTGATTGGCTTAACGACTATTTTAGGGTATGTCTTTTACCTCAAAAAGACCGCTTAAAGAAATGGCGCGCATAAGTTAAGGAGGCGATGAGCATCGTGATGGAAGCAAAAACGGAGATATACAGTGATGCGTTTGCTTGTAGCCCTGTCAACAATCCTCCAATAATCCCTGCAACTCCCCAAGTGACACCAGCGGCAACTGTATATATGACGCCATTAATAAGCCCTCGAAAATTAGCAGGTGCTGATTGAGAAAATAAAACCGTTAACATCGTAAAGATGACGACATCACCTGAAACCGTTGGGAATAGGCTGATCCAAAAAAGTATTTTTGATAGATGGTGATTAGGAAAGCTTGATGACAAGAGCGATAGAAAGATGCCTGCAATAAAAAATATTGCACCGATGAGGTAAATGTTTTTGTATGAAAATAACCGCTGCATGATGGGAATTATAATAACTGAAGCACAAACAAGGCTGACCCCAATAAGGCTAAATACCATGCCCACATCAGAGGGGCTAAAATCAAAAACGTTTTTTCCAATAACAGGTATAAATAAGAAGTAAGTTCCCCATGCAAGTTGATTAAGCACTAATAGCAAGGTGAGAATGAGTATTTTTTTATTTTTTAATAGAGCCAAAATATCTTGTTTGGTATATTTATTATGGCGTGCTTTGAGCGGGGACTTTTCTTTATAGAGAAATATTATTAGGAAAATAAATAGAACGGCTACAGCTAAAGCAACGAGGTAAGGGGTTGAAAAAGGAGTGCTTAAAATAGAGATGTTCGCGATATGGCCAGATAAAAATGGTCCTAATATGTATCCCGTTCCAGTAAAGAGCTGAATGAGTCCGATATATAAAAAGCGTTTGTCGATGCTTGTGTTGTCGATGATTGCTGCAGTGGCAATGGGTCTGCTGGCATAAGTCAGATAGGAAATAGCGATGGCGACAATAAATAATAACAGGTGTCCACTGATGAGGGCGATTAAACAAGCGGCAGCTTGAAAAACAAAGCCCGTAAAAGTAATCAATAATCCTTTTTTTCTGCCGATCACATCAGATAACGCGCTAAGGGTTAGATTTGCGAAGACGGCACAAATTTGGGTGAGCATAATGGTGATACCATACCAAAAACTTCGATCACTTAAGGCGCTAGATGTGTGGAATAAGCTTGAGGAATGATCAAAAAAGATCAGCGTCAACATGGGCGCGAACATCCCCATAATAAATTCTGAAGCGAATATAATGCTGTATGTTGGCCAAAGTCCTCGCATGGTTTGCGATGGCGGAGGCATTTGATTGCTGGATACCTGTCTCATGGATCAAGTCCCTTTTGTATTAAATTTGAGTGGACATTAAACAATTATAGGTAAATAAAGTCAATGATATTAAAAACCCCGAGTAAATTTGGTAGAATAATACAAGTTATCCATAAGTTCGAGACATAAATCCTCAATGACGTTATCAGTTAAGCTGCAGGAGACAATCCATTATTTAAGGCAAGGTAAAATTGTTGCATTGCCAACGGAGTCCGTGTTTGGGTTGAGTTGTCGGGTTGATAAGACCTGTATGAAAAAACTGCTTAAGCTCAAGCAACGTAGTGCAACAAAAGGACTCATTCTTTTGGGAGGCAGTTGGACACAGCTTGCGCGTTATGTGGACAATAGTTTTTTGACATCGCAACATATTGAGATGATTACGATACCACAAAAAAAAGTCATCACTTGGGTGGTGCCAGCTTCTAATGATGCGCCTAAGTTATTAACGGGGGGGCGTGATACAATTGCAATTCGCCTTACTTCTGATCCATTTTTGAAAGATATTTGTAATACGCTTGGAGAAGCCATTATTTCCACCAGCGCAAACATAGCGAATGCGCAACCCGCTAAGGATTCATCTCAGGTGAACCAGTATTTTCCTGTTGGCATTGACTATATTTACGAGGGTGAAATCATGAATGATAACCCACCGAGTAAAATAATAGAATTGCTTTCTGGTCAGGTGTTGCGAGCATAATCTTATTCGGTAGGTATAAGTAGACGTTTTACCGGTTTCTGTCTAAGATAAATAAGTTAGATATGAATATAGGAGCTGAAAGTGGCGAAGATGAGGTTTGAAGATATTGAAATATCAGAGTTTTGGAATGAAGATGAAGATCATTTTTCCAATGACCAATATAGCACATTGTTAATGGAACAATATAAGCTTTATGTGGAAATGGCGGATCGTGCAAACTTTCGACGAACGTTAATAAATTTATTTTTCCTAATCGTCAATATTCTTATTATCAGTTTGATGGCATTGGGATTAAGCCGAACAACCAGCGAGCTTTCGATGGTATTGATGTTAATGCCATTTTTAGGATTGATTGCTATCTGTTATTGTTGGCAGCGCCTTGTACGATATTTTAGACATATGGTGACCATTAAAGATAAAGTGATTGGAGAGCTTGAAAAGCGCTTACCATCAAGCCCGATATGGAGAGCAGAGCAAGATGCGATTCAGCGAAAAGGTGCACAAAATCCATTAAAAAGAATGGAAGTTTACATGCCCTATATTTTTGCGTTATTATACAGCGCAATATATATCTATCTATTGGTTTCACCACCTTGGGGTTAATAAGGAAATAACTCATGTCAGAATTAACGAAATTAAAAGAACAATACCAAACTTATTTACAAGCGAATCTAAATTTAGATATGACCAGAGGCAAGCCTTCCTCTGAGCAGCTTGACCTGTCTATGGCGTTATTGAATGACGTTTCAGCGGAGGATTTTGGCAAGGGTGCCAAAGACTATCGTAATTATAGTGTTCCAGCCCTGCTATCAGGCTTGCCTGAAATGAGGCGTTTGTTTGCTGATGTGCTTGATGTGGATGCAGATCAAATTGTGGTGGGTGGAAACTCATCTTTAAATTTGATGTATGATGCGGTTGTCAGGGCCATATTGCATCCTCTACCTGGAGATGTGTTGCCTTGGGGAAAAAGCAATAAAGTGAAATTCTTGTGCCCCGTTCCAGGATATGACCGACATTTTAATATTTGTCAATCTTTAGAGATAGAAATGATAAATGTTCCAATGATTGGTTCTGGCCCAGATATGGATATGGTTGAAGAGCTGGTGGCAAATGACCCTTTGATTAAAGGGATGTGGTGCGTACCTAAATATAGTAATCCTACAGGTGAAACCTATTCAGATGAAACCGTTTCACGTTTGTCAAAAATGAGAACGGCTGCCCCTGACTTTAGAATATTTTGGGATAATGCTTATGCGGTACACCATTTAACTTCCAAACATGACAAGCTTGCAAATATTTTCGCGGCATGTAAAAAGTATGGCACGACAGATCGTGTTTTTATGTTTGCCTCCACGTCGAAAATTACTTTTGCGGGTGGTGGGGTTTCTGTGTTTGTGAGTAGTTATAAAAATGTTGTATGGTTCACCAAGCAAATGGCAAATCAAACTATTGGCTATGATAAGATCAATCAATTAAGACATATAAACTTTCTTAAAAACGCAGAAGGATTGCATCAATTAATGGATAAACATGCGGCGATATTGTCCCCTAAGTTTAATGAGGTGGATGCAGTATTGACTCGTGAGTTAGGCAAAGATAGCCAATATGCTACATGGAATAAACCTAATGGTGGCTATTTCATCAGTTTTGATACGCAACCTGGCTGTGCAGCTAAAATTGTTAAAATGGCAGCGGATGCCGGTGTGAAGTTAACGAAAGCAGGAGCCACTTTTCCATACGGTAAAGATCCTTATGATAGCAATATTCGAATAGCGCCTTCATTACCTTCTGTGGCCGAAATAAAACAGGCAATGGAAGTGCTTTCAGTGGTGACTAAAATTGTCACGTTGGAAGCCTAATCCCAGCGATCTTCAATGCGGATGGGAATCTTAATTTTAATAGGATGCGTCAATTTTTTAGAGAATTCTGGAATATGAATATTTTCTAAAACGGCTGAGACGTCTCTTTTTGTCTGAAGTGAAATATTATTACCGTCAATGAAAATATTGATCAGCCTTCCTTCTGGAAGCAGCGTTGCTTTTATCTCAATGATTAGTGAATTCTCAACTTCAAGTTGGCTGACTGCTGTGGATATTTGATGATAGAGTGATTTGAGTATCTTTTGCGTAATGGCGTTCTCTTGTTGTGCTAACTGCGCGTTTTGTGTCAGATTATTTTTTGAGGTGATCTCTTTTATTGCTTTTTGTGTGGAAGGTTTTTTTTCACTTTTTTTCGAGTGTGTTGGCAGTGATTGATGTGTTAAAAGTGTTGGAGGAGTCTTAATGGTTGGTGTTTGGGGCTTTTCTTGCTGTGGCTGCTTTTGCTCGGATGGTCTTGATGTGGGGGTAAGTGCAATCATACTTGCCTGAACAATATGCGCCTGCTCAAGATTAATAATGATTGGATTTTGCTCTTTATTGTAAAAATAAAATCCCAAAGCAATGCCAATCAAAAAAAGATGAATGGCTAGAGAAATAAGAACGGCACGATGATTTTTCATAGAAATGTGTAGGTCAAACTTAAGTGCCCATTAATGCCGTCTGCAGGGTAATAAGAATAATTAAAAGCATTGCCAGCAGAATAACCAGTAACGTAATCATAATAATATTTGTTAAATAGGTTGTTAATACGAAGTTGAATGCGCCAGTTATTGAGGTGGTAATTTAGAGCAGTATTCGTGAGCCAATAAGGGGCAACCTTCGCACCAGCATTTTTAAGATCACTATCAGGATATTGGGTACCGTGGTATTGTTCTTGCAGATACCAGTCTAATCGCTCGGTAAGCTTTAAAGTGAAATGGGTTTCAGCTTGCAGGTTCGGTTGCCCAGGTACTTGTTTCCCATCAAGAGATCCAGATCTAAAGGTATTGTATAAAAGACTGGTGCTACCACCTAATGATAGCCTAGTAAACAGTTGATAGTTTGCGTTTATTATTGCGCCAAATTGGCGTGTAGGATCTAGATTAACATTAGCGCCTTTATTATGCTGTACTGCAGTTGGATCAAAGTAAATTTGATTTTCTGTATTCATAAAATAAAGATCTAATCCCAATGAAAGACTTTTTGTATTATAGCTATTATTCAGTGAATAACTGATTGAAGTTTGGGGTTTCAACCCAAAGGTTGTCGTGGTAGTCCCTTGTCCTGTTAAGGATGATTGGTCAATAAAGGGCAGTTGATAGGCGCGTGATACTTCAAATGCCGTGCTAAATGCCCGAGTCCATTTATATTGTAAAAAACTGCTCAGGGCATAGGTTGTATAAATGTCATTATTAAACGTAGGTGGCTTGGTGGATCCGAAAGATGTGATACTGCCATTAGTAGTAATATAAGCGAAGCGAGCCCCTCCACCAAAGCTCCATTGTTTATTTAGTTTAAGCTCGCTTTGCAAAAAAGGCTCAATATTGTTTTGTTCTGCATGATGGATAGTCGTGCTTTGGCTAAAAGTTTGGTGAGATAAATCAGCGCCAATAATTGTGCTCAGAGCTCTACCATAAAATTTGGAATAAATTTTAAGAGCAGGTCTAGTACTCCAAAGTTGAGCGTTCTGAGTAAAAGCAAGCCCTGACTTAGGATCTGGGTAGTCACCATTTGCCCACATTTGGCGATAAACAGCATAATTGCTGAAGTCTAAGTTTTCATTTATTCCCTGCTGCCAATCTATGCCTAATTGTGCGGTATAGGTTTCATAATCTTGTTTGCCACTAGTTGCTTGCCAAGGGTTTTGTTGCTCATCTGTGCTATTTAATGCCCCTGGGAATTGCAGATTTTGATAGCCATTATTTAGGTTTATAGTGAGTTTTCCCGTTTCATACTTTTTACTGAGGCTAAGTTGCGTGGCAGAATTAATGGTTCGGCTATA
>CAUZSH010000021.1:0-26149 GCA_963582935.1 Gammaproteobacteria bacterium | reverse complement strand
ATATATTTCTGAAGTGGCGCCAAAAGAAACGAGAGGTTTACTAATTTCAACTTATCAACTAATGATTACGATTGGTATCGTTATTGCCTATATGAGTGATATGTATTTCGTTCACTTACAAGCATCTGACATTATCACAAAAAGCGAAACTTGGCGTTGGATGCTTGGTGTTGTTGCAATTCCTTCATTGATAATGTTTTTAATTGTTTTTGCATTACCAAGAAGCCCACGATGGGTAATGATGAAAGGTGACAAGAATAAGGCTCTATCTATATTAAAACGACTTCATAGTGATAAATTTGCAGATACAGAGATTAAGGAGATAGAATCTAGCTTAAGTCATTCTGGCAATATATTCGAACGGTTGTCTGACAAGAGATTTCTGTCCGTTTTGTCACTAGGTATTGGACTACAACTTATTCAACAATTTTCCGGAATGAATGCTATTCTTTATTATGCGCCAGCTATGTTTGTTTCAGCTGGTTTTGATAATGTGAACGCAATGGGAATTACGGTTTTAATTGGAATTGTTAATGTTATCAGCACTTTAATTGCACTGGCGTTAATAGATAAACTTGGACGAAAAAAATTACTCTATATTGGTGGTTTTATTTTACTGATATCAACCGTTGTACTTTCTTTATTATTTAAAAAAAATATGACAGCAACCGAATCTATTGTTTCTATTCTATTTATTTTCCTATTTATTTTTGGGTTTGCTATTAGCTATGGCCCCGTTATTTGGACGCTATGCGCCGAAATATTTCCTCTTCGTGGTCGCGAACTTGGGATAACATTTTCAACCGCCTCTAACTGGATAGGGAACACCCTGATTGCCTCCTATTCATTAAGTATTATGAATAGTATTGGGACAAATATGTTCTATCTTTTACTAGCCGCTTTCGCTGTTATCAGTCTTCTTGTATTTAAGTTTTTTGTCCCGGAAACAAAAGGAGTCTCGCTTGAACATATTGAGCAAAACCTTTGGTCTGACAAAGCATTAAATAAAATTGGGGTATAACACATGCTTAATACCAATCAGCCTCATCGTAGAAAAAACCCCCTAACAAACGAATGGGTTCTGGTTTCTCCCCATCGAACTCAAAGACCTTGGCAAGGCCAGGAAGAAGAACCTCATACTGAGACCCGCCCCAAACATGATCATAAGTGTTATTTGTGCCCTGGAAACACACGAGCAAATGGTCAAGTTAATCCACACTATAGTGGCACTTACGTTTTTACTAATGATTATTCAGCCCTCTACCCTCAAGATAAAACCTATTCAAAAAATGAATCGCCATTGTTTGTAAAAGAAATAGTTTCTGGAGTTTCTCGAGTGATTTGCTTCTCTGAAGATCATAGTTTAAGTATGGCTTCTATGTCTCCAAAGCAAACTTTAAAAGTCATTAACCTATGGGTTGATCAAACTCATGAACTTTCAGGTGAGTATACTTGGATTCAAGTTTTTGAGAATAAAGGCGCCATTATGGGCTGCTCTAACCCTCATCCACATGGCCAAATATGGGCATCTAATTTTATACCTGTAGAGGCTCAAAAAGAAAATGAAAATCAAAAAGCATATTTTGATAAATATGGTAGCTCTCTACTATTAGATTACTGCCACCAGGAAACTCAGCTGAAAGAAAGAGTTGTTTGTGAAAATGAGTACTGGGTTGCTGTTGTGCCCTATTGGGCGGTATGGCCTTTTGAAACCATATTACTGCCAAAACATAAATGCTCCAACTTCACACAATTAAATCAGGCACAGAAAGAAAGTCTATCAAAAATACTGCCTAATCTTCTTTCACGTTACAATCATTTGTTTAATATAGACTTTCCATATTCTATGGGTTGGCATGGATCTCCATCAGCATCTTCATGCGAATATTGGCAACTGCATGCACATTTTTATCCTCCACTGTTAAGATCATCAACAATAAAAAAGTTCATGGTTGGTTATGAGCTTTTAGCAGAGTCTCAAAGAGATATCACTCCAGAATATGCCGCTGAAAAATTGAGATTATTATGACCATTAAAGAAATTCAAAGTGCTTTCACTAAAATGTACCACTCAGAACCACAACTCTACTATGCCCCAGGTCGAGTCAACATTATTGGAGAACACACTGACTATAATCATGGTTATGTTATGCCAATGGCCATTAATATGGGAACGACTGTAGCAATAGCAAAAAGTCATGATGACAATATAACCGTCTATTCAAATAATCTTTCTGAAATCTATGTATTCAAACTAGGAAACATCGTAAACAAAAATGCTCCCAGCTGGACCAATTATGTTTATGGCCTCACAACCTTATTGCTAGAAAATAATACCAACCTTTCTGGCATGAATATCTTTATTAATAGCAATTTGCCAATGGGTGCTGGCCTCTCCTCTTCAGCCTCCCTAAGTATTTCACTAGGTCATGCCATTTTGGATATTCATGGGTTACCTGTAAATCTTCCAGAATTAACAAAGATCTCACAGCAAGTAGAACATCAGTTCATTGGAACCCAATGTGGCATTATGGATCAGACTATTTGTGCTATGGCAAAAATAGGACATGCAATGCAGTTAGATTGCATGTCCCTTAAAACCAAGTATATCCCATTTGAATCAGATGATGTCTCTTTACTAATTTGTGATACTGGCGTTAAACACCAGCTTTGTTCGTCAGAGTACAATATCAGAAAACAAGAATGCGATATAATTTGCAAGTATTTCCATATCGATAGCCTCAGACATTTAGGTTTAAATAAACTAAACTCTCAAAAAGATAATATCCCTGCAAACCTATATAATCGAGCTTTTCACGTCATTACAGAAAACCAACGAGTACTTGATACCTCATCCGCGATGGCTTTAAAAGATTGGCCAACATTTGGAGATCTATTGTACAAGTCTCATGACTCCCTTAGAGATAAATATAATGTTAGCTGCTCCGAATTAGATTTTCTTGTCGAAAATGCACGAGGAATTCCTGATATATACGGAGCTAGAATGACAGGTGGTGGATTTGGTGGATGTGCGATATTTTTAATACGGAAATCACAATACCATACAATCAAATCTAAACTCACTAAAGATTATAAAATTGAATTTAATAAAAACTTAACTTCTTATATGTCGAAACCGCATTCTGGTGTTCAGCGTATAATGAACACGAGTCAGCCACTTTAAAAATCAATGTATGATCGCAGGTTAAGCAATTCTAAAACTTCTGCTATATGGTAAGTATTATTCCAAAAAAGAGTTAGAGATGCTAGGTGGCGGGGATTTTGCGGTGTTAAAGGTTCTGTCGCAAATTCACATTGATCGCAAAGCGAGCTACCCTTGCAGTATGATTCAACATGGGAAAAAATATGATGCTTGATTTCAAATGGCGACATTTTCAGGAAGGTATAATTATGATATTCGGGGTAATCCTTGCTCTTTTATTTCCACAAGCTTTCACTCCATTTGCTCCAACCATTCCGTACCTACTAGCCTTAATTATGCTTGTTATTGGATTAAATGTGACCTTAAGAGAATTTAAAGACGTCTCACAAATGAAGTTAAAATGCCTCGTAGCAATCATCTTTAAATTTGCAACTATCTCGGTTGGTGCCTACATCATTACCGTATCTCTTAATTTAAATACATTAGCTATGGTTGGTCTTATTATTGTTGGCACATGTCCTGGTGGAACAGCCTCAAATGTAATGTCCTATCTGGCAAAATCAAATTTGGCGCTCGCAGTATCTCTAACACTCATGACCACAATCCTCGCACCATTTATAATTCCAACATTACTATATGCCCTTTTACATAAACAAATTCATGTACCATGGAAAAGTATGCTGGAAACGTCTGCATTAATTGTCCTGATTCCTATTATTGTTAGACTCACTATTAACAAGCTTATTTCAATTCCATCAAAAGTGAAAAACGTATTACCTAATATTGCAATCTTGACCATTACATTGATTGTTGCGACTGTTGTTGCGCTGAACCAAAAGGAACTCATAAATTTCCCATATAAAATATTTATTGCAGCACTACTGCTCAATGCCTTTGGTTACCTATCTGGGTATATGACGGCAAAGTTATTAAAAATGGATAATAAGTCTACAATTTCATTAATGTTTGAATTTAGCATTCTTGATGTTGGTTTAGGAATCGTTTTAGCACTGATGTTTTTTGGTCCAGAAGCAGCTGTGGCTGGGACAATATACGCTGTTTTACAAAATATTACAGGACCTCTCATTGTAGGCTTAACAAAAGTATATTCAAAACCAAAACCTACATCAATTGCATAAATCTTAAATGTATCTGACAGTAATAATGGTTAATCAAAACACCCCTAGATGCCCTATGCAACCGTTTTTCTTTTATGACTTAGATCATACAAATATTATAGAATCATTAAACCATTTGATGTTATGAGTTATCGTATTTCTCGATCGCTCATAATATATTTAAGCATAAATCGAATCGCTACCCTCGCAGATGGTGTTGCCTCAGACGCCCATCTCCGTTACGATCTTCCAAAAAACAAGCCTACAGTCTCGCTTTTGAAATCCCGTACTGCGTATATGGCTCTACGGGCTGTAGAATACCTTCCAGCGTCCAAAGGGTCGAAGCGCTACGCACAATCTCTCAATGGAACCGAAATGCAGCCATTCTGAGGGCTACTCGACCTCGTCTTCTCCTCTCCCTGTCTCGCAGCGTGTTCTTTTAAAAAATTAATATTTTTTTATGCATCATAAAAGTTATTCTAACTCCTCATTAAGGAGAGTATTATTTACAAGATGGAACTACAACCAGCTTACCTCTAGTGTGCCCTGCATCAAGGCACCCATGCGCCTTGTTAGCTTGTGATAACAAAAATCTTTCGCTGACATGTTTCAGACTCAATTAGCTCAACTAGCGAACGTAAGTTATCTTGATTAATTTGCGCTAGCATGCCTATTGCTACTAAACTATTTTTCTTAGCTTCCTGGCACGAAAAAACCAGCACAAGGCTGGTTTCTATATTCTTAATTTCACCATAAAATGGTGCGGATGGGGAGACTCGAACTCCCACAGCTCTCACCGCTGGAACCTAAATCCAGTGCGTCTACCAATTTCGCCACATCCGCAAAAAAATGGGGTGATCGATGGGACTTGAACCCACGACAACCAGAATCACAATCTGGCGCTCTACCAACTGAACTACGACCACCACAAAACAATTCTTCTTTCTTACTTATTTTGCACCACTTAAAATGGTGCGCCCGGCAGGATTCGAACCTGCTACCCTCGGCTTAGAAGGCCGATGCTCTATCCAAATGAGCTACGGGCGCAAATCACATCACCAGGACAGTAACTTAATGGTCGGAGCAGAGGGATTCGAACCCCCGACCCTCTGGTCCCAAACCAGATGCGCTACCAAGCTGCGCTATGCTCCGATCAACGAGGTAGAATATTATTCGGATTACCCCTCAAAGTCAATAACTTATTTTAAATAAATACCCCATAAATGCACAGCAGTACATCTAAAGATCAGCCATTAATTTTCTACATTAAACCCGATCTTATCCTTAAAAACAAGCTTACTTAAAACCCACAAAGGGCCCACAAGTAAAAACTGGATATCCTTAAAAAATGAAGGTTTTTTGCCTTCAATATTGTGCCCAATAAATTGAAAAATCCAACTGACCACAAATATCGCAATACAGATTTCAAGCCGGTAAGATAAATAAGCAAGAATATACAACATAAGCACTGTAGCAATTAGCATTGCAATCGCATACTTAACAGAAATAGATAAATAAAAACCCATAGCAATCACAACTAAAATCATCTCTAACCAAGGTGTTATCGACCAAAATATTCCAAGAATAGAAAAAGTAATCAATGGTACGAATATATTATGGATTAACTGATTCGTTTTATTCTGGTGGCTCTGAGCATACTCAGTTAGCCATTCCCTCAATGTTTTTCTCATACTTCAAATCTCCCAGCTTATTCGACTAAACCAACTCCATATCAATATGCATAATCCCTTCATCGTCATAAGGCGCACCGCACACTTTAAATCCTAATGATGCATAATATTTCTGTAATGCTACTTGCGCACTTAACTTTATGGAGACAGTTTCAAATTTTGTCATAATAAAATCAATCGCGGATTGCATAAGCTCCAACCCTAAACTCTGCCCTCGTGCTTTTTGACTAAACACCACCCTGCCTAACCTAACAAATCTAGAATTCACACTAGGTGGCAATACCCTCAAGTACCCTACAAGCACACCATCAATCAAAAATTGCGCATGGAATGCACTCACATCTTCACCATCAGGATCCAAATAGGCACAACGCTGCTCAACAACAAAAACCTCACTTCTTAATTTAAGTACTTCGTATAATTCGCGTGCACTCATTTCATCAAGCTGTTTCCAAGTAATATTCTTTGACATACCCACACCATTTTTAAATTCAAGTATTGTATTGTGTATTAAAAAAAATAGTTTAGGTTAATCACTCATATTTTCTATAATATGTCCAACCCTCACTGCACACTCAAATGAATGTATTGTCGAAAACAAACCACCAGTTTTAATGCCTGAGCTATCTTCTATAATATCGACAACAGAGGTATATGGGATATGATGAATATGCTCGCTATCATAATTTTTGACTGAAAAATAACAATCTCTAACACCCAATAACATTGCACAGTCAAGCCTTCCTGCAACATTTAGATTTAAACCAATTTCTTCATTTAGATATTTATTTAAAATTTCTTTCATTGACGGAATCCCTTAAGAGCACTCAAATAACGAGCGCTTTTGTTTTTACCCTATTGTCATCATAAAGCACTATAAACAAAAAAAACAAACATTTTCTACTCTAACTCTTATGATAGTCCTAACTCACATTCATAAAAAGTCTTAGATTCAACGCCATCATGGTAAGCATATAAGGTTTGCGCAATAGAAGTCGAAGCCGTTGCAATCTCACCCAGAGCATCAATCGCAATAAAGCCGACATAGTCGCCCAGCGCTTCACTCTGCGCAATCGTTTTATCAGCAGCATTTTGGAGTTTCATTCCATCTTCAACGCGAGTATGGAGCTTCACTGCCGTAGCATTATTTAATATGTGCTCTCCGACGCCTGTGCAAGAAACACCCATCACAGCAGAGGCATAGTTTCCTGCAACCGTTGGGCTATCTCCTACCCTGCCTGGCACTTCAAAGCCTGCGCCACCCGTAGATGTCACTGCACAAATCCGATTTTGATTATCCAGCACCACAACCCCGATCGTCCCCGTAAGGCTTTTTTTTAACTCAAGGTATTCTTGCCAGCGCTGCTCTGTCATCAGATTATAAACTGGTAAACCCATCACTTGATGCGCAAACTGTGTCACCTGATCACCACCTAACACGCTATGATGCTGCTCCATTAATCTGCGTGCCACTTCCACAGGGTGCTCAACATTTTGAATATTAATCACCCCTGCAAATTTATTTCTAACACTGTCCATGATGGATGCAGACATTCTGATCTGACCATCTTGCTGAACACGCGAGCCTGTACCTGCATTAAAAATAGGGTCATCTTCGAGCAAACGTGCTGCAAAAACGGCTGTTAATGTCGCATCATCCGTTTTTTGAAGAAATTGATAAGACTTCTCAATGATAGGCTGTAAATGTTGATGATAATCAAAAAAGCTCGTGCCCGCATCTTCTCTTGCGCCACAACCCCCATGAATAACTATTTTTGGCATTTTTATATCCTCAGCAACCACCGACGAATGATTATTTAATAAACTATTCAACTAATTAAATATGTGCTTCGTAGGTGCAGGTATTAAAGCGTCCGCCTTCAATCAAGGTATGAAGCCTCACACCAATCAAGCTAACAGGCTCACCCGGCATGGTTCTACCCATTGACGAATATTCTAGTCTAGACATATCGACAACCGTCAGCATGCCACTACCCACAACACGAACCACACCATCAGGACCTAAGAAAGCGGCGGTATCCTCATCAATCCCAATACCAATAGCAAAAGGATTATATGACATTGCACACAACAAGCGACCCAAACGATCACGCTGAGAGAAATGTTGATCCACAATCAATTTATTGGTCAAACCAAGACCTGGAGAGAGTGTTACCATATCACCACGAGGCATGAGACCATGCTCACCACTGGCAATCATATGCTCAGGAATGAAGGCCGCACCCGCTGAGGTGCCAGCCACATGAACGCCAATAGCATTTCTACGTCGAATCATTTGTGCGACAGGTGTTCCACCCAAAATAGTCGACAAAAGTAGCTGATTGCCACCTGTCATAAAAATACCCGTGGCTTTACTAAGATGCTCAAGATATGCTTTATTTGCAGCATCTGAGCGATTCTCAATTTCCATGGTATAAACTTCTTTAGCGCCCATTTCTTTGAATAAATCAACATAAGCAGGACCAGTTTCTGCTAAACGTGACGCTGTTGGGATAATTGCAATATAAGCTTCTTTGCCACCAGATAGGTCGACAAAGCGTTGCAATACACGTGGGTTGGCAAGTTTATCTTCTCGCCCACCAATTGGGATAATAAAACCTCGTTCTGATCCAGTCACTTCAGGTGCTGGCATATCAGTACTCCTTTCAAAAACTGTAAACTTTTTAACTTTATATGCACTTTGCCGTTAAGCCATCTCTGTATATAAAGCTAAAAGTAGCAAACAATCCATTGTAAATCTAGTGTACATAATTATTTATATGAAAAAAATCTACACAAGCGCTTTTATTTTATCGACGATTGTAGCAATATGCTCATGAACACACAAAATATAAACGTCACCTGACTCCAAGTTATTCAACGCATAATCCACACCAATCAGCTCATCATCCACATGACGAATATTCGATTTTGGAAAATCATACTTTAACAAAGATTCTTCAATCATTGTTGGAATCTGACCCACAATGGCCTTCTCTCGCAAATAGCCTTCAATTTCATTCACCACAACTTCAGCAGGATCATAATCCGCTGTAACCCGCGCCATTTCATCTATCAGGCTCATACGGTCACCCGTTTGACCCCACATAATTTTTACACGCTCTGGCGAGTAAGCTTGCGACATGTCCAAAATTGCCTTAAGCCCTGCCGTATTGTGTGCAAAATCAACGATAACTGTCGCTTCTCCAATATGAAACACATTGGCGCGACCTAAATTTTCTTCATCATTGTTTTCATAGGCAAGCAAACCTAAACTAATTTCATTCGGCATACAACCCAGCTCATAAGATAGAGCAATCGCATTAAGCGCATTTTCAATATTGTGTTTTGCAAAGCCTTTTACCGTTAACGGTACTTCTTTTACCGTCGCAATAACATGTGTTTCTGACGCTGTTTTTAATACAAATTCGTCGTCTTTTACAAAGCATACAAAAGCAGCTTCATTCAAATAAGCATCCATCTCTGATTCAGACAACTTCTGAGAGAAAAATACTTTCGTGCCCTTAATTAGCCCTGCTTCAAAACGTGCCACAATATGGGCGTCATCAAGATTGATGACTGCATTACCCGTATTCTCAACAGCACTATAAACAATACTTTTTGCTTCACACAAATCTTCTAAAGTCTCAATTCCATCCAGCCCTAAATGATCGATTGAAATATTTGAAATCGTTGCCGCCGTCACATTTGTATTTGCAAGACCACGACCACATAAGCCACCACGAGCAACTTCAAGCACAGCCACATCCACATTAGGGTTCGTTAAAACATAACGATTCCCTGAAGGTCCTGAGAAGTCTCCACGATCAATCACTTTACCATCAATCATCACCCAATCTGTGGAACAATATCCCACCACTTTTTTGGCATGTTGACAAATAAAGCTTGTCATTCTAACGGTGGTTGTTTTACCGTTCGTCCCCGTCACCAATACAATCGGAATATCTTTAATGTTATCCCATGGAATCTTGTTGACATCAACATCATCAACTTGTGCTTGATAAGAAAATTTTCCAGAGCCAATGGTCACCAACCCTTCATCAAAAAACACATTAAAGCCACGTTTTGTTGCTTCATTATATATGGTTCTTAATGTTAAGTTTTCATCTTCCTCGATAAGTGGCAATAAAATCTCAATAGCTTCATCAATGGTTTTATAGTTTCCTGATTCCAAAAATTGGCGAACAGATGCCCATACAAAATCAATCACATCACAGGATGCCAGCGTAATATCAAATGGGCTAACAAAGGCAAGTCTTATGCCATTATTATAGATTTTATGAGCCGTATGAACTTCTTTCCAACCCAATGCTGGCAATACACGCATAGCTTCTTGCTCGCACAAAGAAACTATTTTTCCCTGCTCTTCTGTAATAGGTAAATCCAAAACTGTGCCCGTTTCTTTAAAAAACAGATTAGGTCCAATTAAACGTTTTGAGTAACCTTCAGGTAAATTCATTCTCCACTCCCTCGAATAAATAAAATTTCAGCCAATTTAATTTTTCAAATTGCCTTGTTCATTCACTGGCCAATCTAATCGCCATCTTCCTCCATCATTGCGACACGAACGCCACGCTCGTCACTGATGATTTCTCCTTTTAGAATGTTTGAAATTTCTTCAGAAACACTTTTATCCATAGACAGATCAACCACTGAAGTATGCTGTGGCGCGGGCTCTGATTTTGTTTCAACATCGGAAGTTCTATCTTTATTGAAATAAATAATTTGCTTCCAAGTACGTTTAATGTTGTCTACAAATATGGTTAGCATGTCACCAGGCTTAGCTTGTTCAAGTGCAAAAGCAACGGACTCAGTTTCATCTGGCACCATTATGATGTTTTCTTCTTTAACACCATGCTTCATAAGACCTTCTTTCAGCATTGAAGATATTTCTCCAACTTTTCTGCCACGACGGCCATCATCTTCACGACAAATAAAGTTATCAAAATGAGGGGCTGCTACTTCTGCAATCTCGTAAACATCTGCGTCACGACGATCACCAGGGGCTGCTAGCACACATGTTTTCTTGCCTTTAACTTCAAATTGATTCACCATTTTACCGATCATTTTAACTGCTGCTGAATTGTGGGCATAATCCATAAGCACTTTGAAGTCATGTTCTTCAAATAAGTTCATTCTACCTGGAGTTTGGAAGAATGACGTTGCAAAGGTTCTTAGACCATTACGAATATCATCTAGCTCGACACCCATGCTATAAGCGATCGCTGTTGCAAACATCGCATTTTGCACGTTATGAATCGCCTTGCCTTCCATTGCTGCTGGAATTAAATGTGTCCATAAAATTGGCATATGCATTTGATTATCAAAAATTGTAATCATGTCGCCATTGATCCCTTTTTCAATAATAGCTGCTTTTCCGCCTGCACGAACATGCTCACGAACCAACATATGCTCTGGATTCATGGTTACATAAAATATATTCTTAGCCTTCGTATATGCCGCCATTTTCAAACAATGGGGATCATCTGCATTCAATACTGCAGTATCACGCGCTGAATCAGTCACAATACGCTTCACTTTTGCAAGCTGCTCAAGCGTATCCACACCTTTTAAGCCTAGGTGGTCTGAGTCAATGTTCAAACAAGCGCCCACATTACAATAATCATAGCCCATACCACTGCGAACCATACCACCACGAGCCGTTTCCATAACCGCAACGTCTACCGTTGGGTCACGAAGCACCATTTGTGCTGATTTAGGTCCTGTTGTATCACCAGAAACCGTCAAGCTGCCATTAACATAAATACCATCAGTCGTCGTTAAACCAACTGTTTTACCTGAACTTTTTAGGATGTGTGCCAACATACGTGAAGTCGTTGTCTTACCATTTGTTCCTGTGATTGCGGCAATTGGGATACGAGCATCTACACCTTCAGGGAAGAGCATATCCATCACTGCACCCGCAACATCTCTAGGCTCTCCTTCACTAGGTGCCACATGCATTCTGAAACCAGGGGCTGCATTCACTTCACAAATGCCACCGCCAATCTCTTTATATGAACGGGTAATATCATCAATCAAGAAATCCACACCACCAATATCCAAGCCAATAGCTTGTACAGAACGTTCAGCCATTTCACGATTATCTGGATGTACAATATCCGTCACATCAATTGCTGTGCCGCCTGTTGAAAGGTTAGCTGTTGCACGCAAATGAAAAATTTCTCCCATTGGCAGTACTGTGTTTTCATTGTGCCCTGCATTCTCCATCATTAGGAGTGCTTGACGATCTAAGTCTAATTTTGTCAAAACTTTTTCATGTCCAACACCACGTCTTGGATCTTGGTTTACAACATCAATTAACTCAGCAATGGTTAACTTAGCATCACCCACAACATGGCCTGGAACACGCTTAGCGACAGCAACAAGCTTTCCATCAACCACCACCATTCTATGATCGAAACCAGTAATAAACTGTTCAATAATAACAGAACGAGAAATGTCTTTAGCCGCATCAAATCCATCTGCAACCGCTTCATCTGTCGTGAGATTAATTGAAATGCCACGACCGTGATTACCATCCAAAGGCTTCACCACAACTGGGTGACCCAATCTACGTGCTGCGCGAACGGCACCTTCTCTGCTACGAACAATGCGCTGCTGAGGAACCGGTAGCCCTAGGCTATTTAGAATGCCATTTGTTTCTTCTTTATCACAAGCGATTTCCACTGCGATTTGGCTGGTTGCGCTCGTAATCGTTGCTTGAATACGTTTTTGAAATTTGCCATGCCCAAACTGAACCAATGAATGTTCATTCATGCGAAGATGCGGAATTCCTCTATCAGTTGCCGCTTTCACTAGAGAAGCCGTACTTGGGCCAAACTCTTTACTTTGAGCAAAACGAATAAATCTAATTTTCTCTTCTTCAAAATCAAAACCTTCACTTACTTTCGTCTCAATTTGAGCTTGAAGGCTTTCAGGTAATAATGAAAGTAATAACTCTCTTGCAAGCAACGCTGACTCCAAACCAACATCGCGCTGATGATATTCAAAAACCATACGGTACACACCAAGATCATCTTCTGAGCGTGTTCTACCAAAGCTCACATCGGAACCTGCTACGTTTTGAAGTTCAAGCGTTACATGTTCCCAGATATGCCCCATCCATGTGCCACCATCCTCACGCAAACGGCGAATAAAACCACCTTTGCATCCATGAGAACATCCATGATCTTCAAGGCCTGGAAACGCCGAAATAAGGCCATCAATGAAATTATTTCCTATCTTAGCGGATGGCCATTGCTCAAGCACACCAAGATCAAGAATATGACGAATTACGGGAAAATTTGCGTATACATTCGGTCCTACATATACATTAGTTGACAATATTTTCATTAGGTTCCACTCCTCTGGATTCTATTTATAGACAGTCGACGCACATTTTGTACGAATCCCATTCTTATTACAAGTTTTTTTTTGGCATAGAAGCATCTTAAATGACCATAATTACACAATATGTCACTAAATATCATTCAGATAGCCAAAAAACGTTACTTTTAACTATTTGCTTTTTTATCACGAAACCACTATTAATGCCTAAAATCACCGCAAATTATACAATTATCATCGAATTATTTGCATATATGAGCGGTCGAAAGTCACTCTTTCAAGTTAACGTCTCACCCACGACTTTAGCTTTGCCTCTACGATCTGCCAAGCATGTCCGAATCGAGGATATTTTTTCTTTAAATGCTCCAAATAACGTTTCACATTTTCTGAAGCGAATGATAGAAATATAACACCTAAGATTAAAAATACAATTCCCGGAATAATGGGAAGCACCAATCCCAGGACACCGATAATAAAACAGAGGATTGCAAGTATGAAATAAAAGATTTTCTTAATCATTATCGAAACTCACATTGCTTATAAAATGTTAACGGCTATCTGTTTGCTATATAGAAACGCCTAACCCGCTCCAGGTCTTCTAGTGTATCCACACCCGCAGGGGTTATAGATTTAGCAATCCCTACATGGATTTTTTCGCCATGCCATAACACCCTTAACTGCTCTAACGCTTCCCACTGCTCAAGAGGACTTGGGGCAAGCTGCGCATACTGGCGTAAAAACTTACCACGATACGCATACATGCCAATATGGCGATAACAACGTATAGTCTCTGGCACTTCACTTGGAAAATGTCCTCGGCCCCATGGAATGGAAGCCCGGCTAAAATAAAGGGCATAATCATTTTTATCTAAAACGACCTTTACGCAGTTTTCATTAAATATTTCTGCCTTATCGTGAATGCGCTCACAAAGTGTTGACATTGCCGCATCTGGGTGTGCCGCAAGATTAGAAGCCACTTGCAATACATTTTCAACAGGGATAAGCGGCTCATCACCCTGTAAGTTCACAATAAGGTCATCATCAGCATAATTTGCAATCATGGCAGCTTCCGCAATTCTGTCCGTACCTGAAGTGTGATCGCTCGCTGTCATACACACATCTGCACCAAAATTTTCTGCCGCTTCTTTAATACCCACATCATCCGTGGCAATTAAAACTGAATCCAACTTACAGGCCATTGCCCGTTCATAAACCCACTGAATCATTGACTTTCCTGCAATATCCAGCATAGGCTTATTGGGTAAACGTGTTGAAGCTAGGCGAACAGGAATAATGATACGTTTAGCCATGATCATTTATATCCTTAATGGATAGCTTTCTGCCCTCTTCTTCCAACATAACGGGAATATTATGGCGAATGGGGTAAGCTATTTTATCATTTGGACAAAATAGCTCGTCTTTATTTTTACTTAACCGTACAGGGCCCTTACATAAAGGACAGACTAAAACATCTAGTATCTTATTATCCATGCTATAAATCCTTATTTGTCGCCAACTTCAATGATAAATTTTATCTCGAATTTCTCTTCATGTGTTTCCAGTACTTTATGCCCATTAATCTTACACCAAGCTGGGATATCATGCAAAGTTCCAGGGTCAGTGCAAATCACTTCAAGTTTAGCGCCAACTTCCATGGTTTTGATTTTATTTTGTGCTTTAATCACAGGCATTGGGCACAATAACCTTTTTGCATCTAAATATTCCATCTATACATACCACTCTTTTTTTACTTCATCTGACGTTAAAGGCGTCACTTCCAATTCATGCGCTTCACCACGAGGCTGCTTAATTTGAACCGTGACCTTATCATTATCACGCCCTTGAGAAAATCGTGCAACAATACTTGCAGCAAGTTCTAAATCTTTTTCTGTCGCATCCCCATCTACAAGCGTCAATGGTCCACCACAACTTGTGGTTTTTATACTTATAAACTGATTGGTGTAGCCTTGGAGAAACATATTCTCACCCTCTTCACGAGAAATGATTAATTTATAATGATCCATTGGGCGAATATGACGACCAATTTTCAGTAACATAATATCGTCAAAATCATACTCCCTTGAGCCTCGACCTTTCCATAAATCAATCAACTTATCTGAATATTTCTTATCTGTTAAGAAACAACAGCCACCTGCAGGTGTTGCATAATCAATAAATCCATACTTTTGTGCCAATGCCATTTGAGGCTTACGATTGCGTCCATGAAAATCAAATAACTTCTCTCTATCTACCCAACCTTCACGTTCGGGCAATGTTTCTGGCAAGTTTTTTGCTGAAAGCGGTCGAAGTAATAAATCATTAATGCCTGACTTATTCTGAACAATTGGCATAGTTTCTTTACGTTGAGACATTGGGCGCTGACCAACAACTTCACCGGTAATAATAAAGTCAAAATTATTTTCTAATGCCCACTCTTTCGCTTTACGCACCATGAATATTTTGCAGTCTAAACATGGGTTCATGTTCTTGCCATAACCGAACTCAGGTTTTAATAATACATCTTTATATTCATCAATCACATCAATGATGTGAAGCTTCATATCCAACTGTTCTGCGCACCACAATGCATTATTGCGTTTTGGCTTTGCACCATCTTTTTTACGAATCGCGTGAGTGTGACCTTCCACACAAAAACCTGTGAAAAAATTAATCCCCTCAACATGAATGCCCTGTTCTTGCATTATCTTTGCCGCCAAGAGAGAATCCAAGCCCCCAGAGATTAAAGCCACGGCTTTTTTTTGTTTTTGATTATTCACACATTCTCACTATACCTATAATTACAACGAGGATAGTATACACATTAGCCAATCTAAATTACAGTTTTTAAACCCTTACTATTGATAATTATGATTAATCTGCTTCACTTAATAGTGAATGAAGCATAAAAATGGGGGGGGGAGATCCATATGTCACATAAATGGCGTAGTAGAAAAGAGGATGTCAAGTTTGCACAGGAAAGATTAATGCTTCACCATGACGAGGCACAAACAAGACCTATGGGGTTAAGGGAATGTACCGCTACCCCAGAAGGAACACTGAAAATTGAAAAACCACGTTGGGTTATTGAAATTGAGGAGCATCTTATTGATAAATACGGCTCTGATAAGGGGCAAGATTTTGCCAATAAAATACTCAGTGATTTTGTGGTTCGAGATAATATGATCCACTAAAACGGGACATTTTCAACTTTTTTGTTTTCCTCAAGGTTTTCGCTTTCTTCTGAGATATCCAACAGCTCATTTAATACTATTTCAGTGGGAGCATCTTCATCTTGGCCGCTTTGTATTTCTTCATTTAAAGGTGCGCTCTCAACGCCCACAATATTTTCAGCGCTCAAGGCATCATCTCTTCCTTTTAGAAATATCGAACTCAGATACTGGATAAAGCCTCTTAGTGAACCCGTCATAATACTAAAATCTGCATCAAATTTTTGTGTCGCCGACTCACTTAAAACATCATTTGCTTGGTCTTGAATGACTTCTAAAAACTTTAGTGACTTAATCACAAACTCATCATTAATCACAAAAGAAATCTCATCTTTCCATGAAAGACCTAACTGAACCACATCACGGCCACTATCAATCAGTGCAATAATATCTTCCGACAGCAGGTTTTGGCGCTGACAACGAATCACCCCACCGCCATCATGATTATCTTGAAGCACACAGTTATCCTCAATGACAAGATCCACAGGGTAATTATTTTCCTTAATCCACTGTGTCATCAAAACAGACATTGGCAGCAATTCTGGTAAACGTATTTTCAATGAACCCATCGCCTTTCTAAGCTCTACGGTTAACTGCTCTGCTTTTTTACTAGAAGCTGAATTCACCACAACCCAACCATCTTGTGCATCAATATAGGCATAGGTTGTATTCGTTCTGGAAAATGCTCTCGGCAGCAAGGTTTGATATATATCATCTTTAAGAGAATCTTTCTCTTTCTTACGCACTTTGCGGCTTTCTCGCAGCTCTATTTCTTCTACTTTCTCATCCAAAATTTCTTTGATAATAGAAGCTGGAACGACTTTTTCTTGTATTCTCAAAGCAATCATTAGAAAACCGTTTGCTGAATGCACCAACGGCGCATCATCACCCCCCACTGGTGCCACCCACCCAATACTTGTTGGATCAACGGATGTGCAGGGAATAAAAGCGTCGCTAGACAATTTTTCTGATAGCGCTTCCTCTGATAATATGAATTTTTCAATGCATTCAAATAGTGTTAAATTTCTAAACCACATAGTTAGTATTTTCCTCTTGTTAAAAATTGAGTCGCCTGTCAGCTCCAGCCAATGACATCATAACCTTTGTCTTTCAGGCATTTATTAATAAACTGTCTTTTTACTTGATCTGGAGATAGTGCACCAGAAACGCCACCAGCAGTTCCACCGACAGCCGCACCAACGGCTGCTGATCGACCAATACTGCCCGTAAATAAACCGCCCACCACACCGATAGCACCACCAATCACCGCACCTGTTGCTGCACCTTTTAGCGTCTTTTTAACGGCTGGAGATTCTAAATAATCATCAGCATTTTTAGTGCAGGTTGCAATATCTGCTTTGGCTTGCGCCTTACCTACATCTTTCAACTTTGCATTCGGATAAAGTTGTGGTGTCGAAGCGCACCCTGTTAGGAGGAGCGCGATAATGCCAGCGATGAAAATTGTTTTCATTTATACCCCACCAGTAAACAAAATTGATTCTCGAATGAATGATAGCAACTCAACAACATCTAGGCAAAAGATATCACTGAAGATTTAGTTATAGCATCAGCGATTACAAACCCTTGCAAGCCGGCTAGGTGTGCCAATGTCTTGCCATTCACAATGATGTAATTCAGCTGTGACCTGTCTTTTTAAAATGGATTTTTCCATTGCTCTTGGTATACTAAAATAATCCCCCACGGCATAGGGCTCAAAAAGCGATTTTTGAAAACAGGAAATCCCTGCAAAGGTATAATGCTCACCATTTTTTTCTGGCAACACTAAAGCATCCTTATCTATTGAATAATCACCCTTTAAATTATGCTCTGGATTATCAACTAAAATAAGATGCGCAAGCTTCTTTGACATATCTAACTGAAAAAAATTAGATAAATCATAGTTTGTCCAAACATCCGCATTCACCACTAAAAATAGATCTGATAACAGAGGTAAAGCTTGACGAACGCCACCTCCTGTTTCTAAACCACCTGGAATCTCGTGCGAATAGCAGATTTTAATTCCCCATCTCTCGCCAAAGCCAACGGCACGGACGATCTTATCTGCCATATAAGAAACATTAATCACGATTTCTTTAAAGCCTGCCTGCACAAGCCGTTCTACTTGATGCTCGATCAAGCTTTTCCCTTCCACTTCTAACAACGGCTTAGGAAGTTCATTTGTAAGGTGCGCCATTCTTTTTCCACGACCGGCGGCCAATATCATTGCTTTCATATCATTGCTTTCATGTCTTTACTTTCATGTTTTTACTTTTATTCGGTACTTATCTAAAATTATTTAATCGGCATATCCGCAAGATAGAAATATATCGCAAAAAACTGGCAAATACTGCCTAACATCACAAATATATGCCAGATAAAATGCGTATATTCTTTTACTTCATCCAGCATGTAAAAAACCACACCGCTGGTATAAAATAATCCTCCCAAAGCAATCAACATAAAACAAGCAGAGGGAATTGCGGCAATAATCTGTCCGATAAAAATCATCGCAATCCAGCCCATCAAAATATACAAAAGCGACGATACCCAAGAGGCACCGAAGAACAATAACTTATAAAGCAACCCAAAAGCCGTCAGTCCCCACATCATGCCAAAGATTGTCCACCCAAGCGGTCCATTCAATCCTATCAATACAATTGGCGTATAGGTTCCAGCAATGAGAAAATAAATATTCATGTGATCCATGACTCTCAGTTTCGCTTTAAGCGTCTTTGAAGTCGTACCATGATAGAAACCAGATGAACCATACATAAGGATCAGTGCCACACCAAAGATACTGCATGCCACCACGTTCATGGTAGAGCCGTAAGTCGAGGCCTTTGCCACCATTAAAATCAATCCTATGATACTTAATCCTAAACCAAAAAAATGCGACCAGCTATTTAAGCGATCTTCACGAGCGGTATACATCCCTTTGCACTCATCTGCATCGTGTATACTTGCATCTTCAATTATTTCTGAAATTTCACTCATTATGTTCAGTTTTCCAGCGTTGCTAATAGTTTCCAAAACCATATTCCTTTATATTAGTCTAATAATCAAAGATTTTATAAAAAACACGGCTAGTTTTTATGTCAAAACAATTTATCCTTGCCTCATCCTCTCCTTTTAGAGCAACGCTACTCAAGACGATCCTCCCTAACTTTGACTGTATCTCTCCTGACATTGATGAGTCCAGACAAGAAAACGAACCTCCAACACAAATGGTTCAAAGGCTCGCAGTTGAAAAAGCCAAAGCCATACAGCAACAGATTAACACCGACGACGCATTAATTATTGCCTCAGACCAATGCGCATTATTTAACGATGAAATTCTTGGAAAACCACGCACTGTACAAAATGCCGAAACCCAACTTTCCAAATTCAGTGGAAACAAAGTCACCTTTTTAACCAGCTTATGCTTGTTAGACACACAATCAAATGAACACCAAGTCATTGTTGAGCCTTTTTACGTGTATTTTCGCGTCCTATCCCACGCAGAAATCAAGAGTTATGTCGCCAAAGAAATGCCACTTAACTGTGCGGGCAGCTTTAAATCAGAAGGGCTTGGCATTACTTTGTTTGAGAAGCTAGAGGGAAATGACCCGAATAGTCTTATTGGACTTCCATTGATTCAACTCAATAAAATGCTACGATCCATTGGCATTAATGTTCTAACATAAAAAATATTTGCCATAATAGACTTTGTAAGCTTTAAATATTTCGCTATATTTGAATATCATGATATTTCGATCAAAGATTAAGGCACTAAATGTCACAAGCATTCACGGCATTTGAAAATTTAAAAGAATATGTCAACGCTCAAATACTCGGGCAGTCTGATCTCGTTAACAAACTGATGACTGCCATCTTAGCCGATGGGCATCTCTTGGTTGAAGGAGCACCAGGCTTAGCAAAAACCAAAGCTGTCAAAGCCATTGCTGAAGCTATCGAAGGATCTTTCCAACGTATTCAGTTTACCCCTGATTTACTGCCTGCCGATCTCACTGGTACCGAAATCTACCGCCCCCAAGAAGGCAGCTTTGCTTTCCAAGAAGGCCCACTTTTTCATAATCTCGTTTTGGCTGATGAAATTAACCGAGCACCTGCCAAGGTGCAGGCCGCACTTTTAGAAGCCATGGGCGAACGCCAAATTACCGTGGGTAAAACCAGTTACCAACTGGCAGATTTATTTTTAGTGATGGCGACTCAAAATCCCATTGAACAAGAAGGCACTTATCCCTTACCTGAGGCACAACTTGACCGTTTTTTACTACACGTGCTGATTGATTACCCGAATGCTGAGTCTGAACTTGAGATTCTTCGGCTGGTTAGGCAAGAAGCTAAATCTGGCTTTGCAAAGCCAGACACTCATTTAACACAGTCTTTGCTTTTTGATGCCCGTCAAGAGGTATTAAACCTCCATATGGCAGAGCCACTGGAAGAATATATTGTTCAGCTTGTTATGGCATCCAGAAACCCTGCCGCTTATGATCAGAAATTAGCGGAATGTATTCGTTTTGGCGCAAGCCCGAGAGCCACCATTGCGCTTGACCGATGCGCACGCGCTTATGCTTGGCTACAAGGAAAAGATTATGTCTCCCCAGAGGACATTCAAGCCCTAGCACATGATGTCTTAAGACACCGTATTTTGGTTTCTTTTGAAGCTGAGGCCGAGGGTATTACCTCAGATATGCTCATTGATCAAATCCTAGAATTAGTTGCCATACCATAGGGTCCTATGATGCATATCGCGACAGATAAAGGCCTCATCCCAGACATAAAATCACTCTTACGGCTTCGATACAAAGCAAATTTACTTGCACATAGCTCAAAACAGCGCGTAAGCTACCAACGCTCAGGAGACCATCTTTCCAACTTTAAAGGCCGTGGTATTGATTTTGATGAAGTTAGGCTTTACCAGCCAGGTGATGATGTGAGAAGTATTGATTGGAAAGTTACCGCTCGAACAGGTAAACCTCATACGAAGCTTTTTCATGAGGAACGGGAACGCCCTATTTTCTTACTCGTTGACTATTCCAGCTCAATGCTATTTGGCACTCGAAACACGTTTAAGTCTATTATTGCAGCACAAGTTGCTTCCTTGATATCATGGTCTGCTATGAACAATAAAGATCGGGTTGGCGGCTTTATTTTTTCAGAGCATATGGACAAAGAAATTCGCCCTATGGGTGGACGCAGAGGCATCTTATACTTCATCAATGGACTTGTTGACCCAAAGTTTATTCAAGAGCAATCTTCTAATGACGACCTACTCATCCTCTACTTAAAAAAACTACGGCGCGTCGCAAAACCTGGTAGCTTAATCTATGTGATTTCAGATTTTGATCATACCCACTCAGACGAGGTCATTAAACAGTATGCTCAATTATCAATACACCATGATATTTTGAATATTCACATTTATGATCCATTAGAGAAAACTCTACCAAAAGGCGTCTACCAATTTTCGAATGCTAAAAGCCAAAAAATATCACTCGATACTCGACATGAAAAAACACTTGAAACCTATCAAACACACTATGAAAGCCGCATTCAGCTCTTAGATAAGCTTTATAAGTCCTACCGCATTAGCTATTTGAATATTGCGACCTCTGAAGATATAGGCACCCGACTTCAGTATGCTTTCAAAAAGGTTTCCTCATGACAAAAGAAGCCTTACTTGCGCAGTTAAAAGATATTAAAGTGCCAGAGCCAATCTCATGGTGGCCACTCGCACCAGGTTGGTACATTTTGATGACAGTACTGCTTGTTATGATCATTTTAAGCGCACTCATGGTCCACAGAGCAAAGAAGAAAAAGAAATATCTCATGTCACTAAAATCAGAAATAACAAACCTCTATAACCAATACCCCGATAATAGCCATCAGTATGCTCAACGGCTCTCCCCTTTGTTGAAGCGTATTGCGCTGCTTCGATTCAAACCCATTGAAATCAACCAGCTCCATGGCAAAGCATGGGAGGGCTTTTTAAATCGACACTCACAGTCTGAAAGCTTCAACACACTCACACTTGCTGCCTACAATCCTAAGATTTCTCTTAACATTCTAGAAATCAGCACAAGCTCTCTCGCATATGCACAAAATATTTTCAGTTTAAAACCTATAAATATCAAGTAATTAACATATTCATGATTAAAATTCATCAAAAACATTTTTTCTTAAGGTTATCTTAAGTTTTTCAGTATATGATATTACTTGTGAGTCAGATGGAGAGAGACAAGGAGCATCACAATGGCAAATCAATATACTGGAAGTTTTGAGCACATCGTCAAAGATAAATTCAACTGTTCTGCAAAAGAAGCCTTAATGGAATGTCAAAAAGATGGGCTAAGCTATGCTGAGGCTGGAGATCGCCTTGGGTTTAAACACGGTACAATCAGAAAGTGGGCAAACAAACTAGGCATTAAGCTTCGTGCAGGCGAACCGCCAAGATTAAAAAAAGATCAATTTTTGAAACTTTTTCGTGCACAAAACCTAAACCAATACAACGTACTGAGCCGCAGTTGGCTAAACACAGCTAAACTCGCTACTGCTTGACCCCATACATAGTCCCGCTCGAAATGCCTGAGGCGAAAAATAATCCTATTTTGTACAGCTTTCGCCGCTGTCCTTTTGCAATGCGGGCAAGGTTAGCGCTACATGCTGCCGACATCACCGTTATATTACGTGAAGTCGCACTAAAAAATAAACCTCAAGCAATGCTATCCCTTTCACTTAAAGCAACTGTACCTGTATTACAGTTACCTAATGGAGATGTTTTAGAGGAAAGCTTTGAGATTATGCTTTGGGCGCTATACCAAAATGACCCTTGTAATCTGCTCATTAGCAATAAGCGTGAAAACCAAGCGGCTTTAGATCTCATTCATGTTTCAACAGAAATGAACGCACTTATTCGTGAAATAAAATTTAACGAACGTCATCCAGAGCTGTCTTTAAAGCAAGCACAAGAAAATATCTTACCTTATTTAGATAAATTCGAGGCATTATTACAAAACCACACTTACCTGAATGGCGAGACACTAAAGTACATTGACTATGCACTGTTTCCATTTATTAGGCAGCTTATTCATATTGATCCTAACTGGTTTTCAACACTGCCTTATCCAGAAACTTACCGCTGGTACAAAAAACTTCATACGAGTGAAGCATTCCAACATATCATGATAAAACATAAACCTTGGTGTGAAGCAAACCCACTTGTTTTTTTGTGAAAATATATAATTTTAAGTTATTATAACATTTGATTGCTATTTTCTTGCTGTCTAACAAAATGAGGCGTATTCTTTTCCCGTTAAGCATTATCAACAATAGCTGAAAAGGAACGACGATGAATAATTTTTCTCTTTATAATCCTGTTAAAATTCACTTTGGTGAAGGTCAAATAAAACAGCTTTCAACTGAAATCCCAAAAGATGCTAAAGTCCTCATCTCTTACGGTGGTGGCAGCATCAAGGCAAATGCTGTTTATCAGCAAGTCATCGATGCATTGCAAGGTCATGCTTATATTGAGTTTTCAGGTATTGAGCCAAATCCTGAGTATGAAACCTGCATGAAAGCTGTTGCACTTATCAAAAAAGAAAAAATTGATTTTGTACTTGCCGTTGGTGGTGGATCAATTATTGATGCCACTAAATTTATCGTTGCAGCTGTCGACTATGAAGGAAAAGATCCTTGGGATATTCTTGCGAAAGGTGCTGAGGTAACTTCAGCAATCCCTTATGGAACAGTATTGACCTTACCAGCAACGGGTTCTGAAATGAATGCAGGATCGGTTATTAGCCGTCGAGAATTTGGTGATAAGCTTGCATTTGATAGCCCTCATGTCTTCCCGAAATTTTCAATACTTGATCCTGTCACCACTTATACATTACCAATAAGACAAGTCACTAATGGCATAGTTGATGCTTTTGTTCATGTTATGGAGCAATATCTGACTTATCCTGCTAATGCGCCTATACAAGATCGTTTTGCTGAGGGAATTTTACTAACCTTAATAGAAGAAGGTCCAAAAGCACTTGAAAATCCTAAAGACTATGATGCACGTGCAAATATTATGTGGTGCGCCACTATGGCACTTAATGGGTTAATTAATCAAGGCGTTCCTCAAGATTGGGCAACTCACATGATTGGACATGAGTTAACCGCCATGTATGGTTTAGACCATGCACAAACCTTGGCCATTGTCTTACCAAACATAATTAACTATAAGCGTGATAAAAAAGAAGCCAAGTTACTACAATATGCTGAACGTGTCTGGAATATTACCAAAGGGAATACAAATGAGCGCATCGATGCGGCTATTGAAAAAACGCGTGCTTTCTTTGAAGCGATGGGTGCTAAAACAAAACTTTCTGGATATGACGTTGATACGAGCAAACTACCCGATATTGTGAGTGCATTGGAAAGACATAATATGGTGGCACTTGGCGAGCATAAAGATATTGCTATCTCTGACAGCAAAAAAATCTTAGAGATGTGTATATAAATACTTCCAACTATATCCCTAAACTAGACAGGGATTGGCAAATAGATTGCACTATATACGTAAACTTAGGATGCTCCACTTCAAATTCAAGGGCAGCATCCTCAAGATCCCCATAAGGAATCTCATTTGCGCTTTTAGCGCCTATATTTTCTAGCTTTTGGTGTGTCAATTCAATCACGGCTTTTGCTTCTGCAACTTTATTATCTGGCAAGTTAGCCACTTCTACTTCTAATTCAGACAGTAACCCAAGAATATGATCACGATCATTCGGGTTTAGTGATTCATTTTGATTTAGCATTTCTTTGATTTGAGTAATGGTGCTTTTTGGCATTTAAAAACCTCTTTTATATCTTGAACTATTTTAATAAGAAACATAGCATTATTCATGGCTAAATACCATGTACGAATAACTTTAAACCTTAAATGAATGACTCTAATCAGATCATGAGAAAATAAATTGTATTTCTCGCACAACAACTGAGATATTATCGCCGTATTCATTATTTAAGGACACTTTGTTGAACAACTTTCAATATCTGTAACGGAATTGGGTTTGTGATGCGACCATCACAAAACATTAGAGAGTCGATTGGTTTTGCAGGTGATGTTGATGACACATCATTTCATGTGAAAATGTCAGATCGCAAATTTGTAAGTAAATGCTTACAAATAGCACGAAGAAGTCTTTTTTCTCATCAAGATGAGTTATTGTTATTTGATCAAAAACATATGTCTAAATGGCACCGTCAAGTTAACTTTTTGAGTACTCAGAGGGCAATTATAGCAAATTTTAGGCGCAAAGGATCTCATGAGCTGCGTCATCCCAAATGTCTCTTGCCAAGTTAAATTGACAACGTCTTTCCTCAGCCGAATTTCTATATCTACCTACGGCAACTGAAAATATATTTCTAGTTCTCCCCACCAACACTAACATCTTTTGCGCCCCCTGAAGCGACTTGAATTTCACCAAGCACTTCTCCTTTCGCCTAGTGGGCTGGTGAGACTTTTCAGCTCGATTGTTTAAGCGTTTATGACTTCTATGGTCGGCTCCCGGCATCATATATTTAATCG
>CAUZSH010000020.1:0-27518 GCA_963582935.1 Gammaproteobacteria bacterium | reverse complement strand
GCGCCGATGATAGTATGGGGTCTCCCCATGTGAAAGTAGGGCATCGCCAGGCATTTAATTTAAAAGACCCCAGTTCCATAAGGACTGGGGTCTTTTGCGTTATAGGGTAAAATCTAATATTTTTTGACCTACCTTAAATAAAAGTTATGAGGTATTTTGCGATTTATTGCTTGATGTCGATACCAGTTTTTGTGTATAATCCAGCGTCACGTTATATATAGACGTAAATAGATCAGTTTTTGATTTGATGTTTAAACAATATGGAGTTACTCAATGCCAACAATTAACCAGCTGGTTCGCAATCCACGCAAAAAGAAAGCGGTGAAGTCTAATGTCCCTGCTTTGAAAGCATGCCCGCAAAGACGAGGCGTATGTACTCGTGTCTATACAACCACACCTAAGAAACCAAACTCGGCCCTAAGAAAAGTAGCTCGCGTAAGACTTACAAGTGGTTTCGAAGTTTCTTCTTATATTGGTGGTGAAGGTCATAATCTTCAAGAACATAGTGTTATTTTAATCCGTGGCGGTCGTGTCAAGGATTTGCCTGGTGTTCGTTATCATACAGTTCGTGGTGCACTCGATACTTCAGGCGTTGCTGATCGTAAGCAAGGTCGTTCAAAGTACGGTACTAAAAAACCAAAATCTTAATATTCAATTTTATTAGAAGGTAAATGATATGCCAAGAAGAAGAGAAGTCCCCAAGCGTAAAGTATTAGCGGATCCAAAGTATAAAAATGAAATGATTGCAAAGTTTGTAAATCAAATTATGAAAGATGGAAAGAAATCTGTAGCTGAGAAAATTGTTTATGGCGCGTTTGACTATATGACAAACAAAGATGCAGCGATTAATGTTATAGAGTCTTTTGAAAAGTCACTTGAAAATATTGCACCATTGGTCGAGGTTAAGTCTCGCCGTGTTGGTGGCGCAACTTACCAGGTTCCAGTTGAGGTAAGACCTGAGCGTCAAATTTCACTTGGCATGAGATGGTTGATAGATGCTTCACGTAAGCGTAAAGAAAAGTCAATGGACTTGCGTTTAGGTGCTGAAATTATGGATTCACTAGAGGGGCGTGGCTCAGCAGTGAAGAAGCGTGAAGACACTCATAAAATGGCTGAAGCAAATAAAGCTTTTGCTCATTTCCGTTGGTAAGATTCAAGGAGAACGTAAAGTGGCTCGTATTACCCCGATTAAGAAATATAGGAATATTGGTATTGTTGCGCATGTAGATGCAGGCAAGACCACAACGACTGAGCGTGTTTTGTTTTATACAGGTGTTTCTCACAAAATTGGTGAGGTGCATGATGGTGCAGCAACAATGGACTGGATGGAGCAAGAGCAGGAGCGTGGGATTACCATCACCTCTGCCGCAACAACGGTTTTTTGGAAAGGCATGGATAAGCAGTTTGATGACCATCGCATAAATATTATTGACACCCCAGGGCATGTGGATTTCACCATTGAAGTTGAGCGTTCTTTACGTGTGCTTGATGGTGCGGTTGTTGTGTTTTGTGGATCCTCTGGTGTGGAGCCTCAATCTGAAACGGTTTGGCGTCAGGCAAATAAATATAATGTTCCTCGTATTGTCTTTGTTAATAAAATGGATCGTGCGGGAGCTGATTTTGTTCGCGTTACGGAGCAAATTAAAGATCGATTGAAAGCAAACGTAGTGCCAGTCCAGTTAAATATTGGCGCCGAAGAAGAATTCAAAGGTGTAGTCGATCTTATTCGCATGAAAGCAATTATGTGGAATGAGAAAGACCAAGGGTTGACTTATGATCTTGTAGATATTCCAGCTGAATTGTTGGAGCAAGCGGAAGAAATGCGTGAGTTCATGATAGAAGCCGCTGCTGAAGCAAATGAAGATCTCATGGAAAAATATCTTGAAGGCGACGAATTGTCTGAGGATGAAATTCATGCAGGTTTGCGTCAGCGTGTGATTAATAATGAAATCGTACTTGCTTTTTGCGGCTCAGCTTTTAAGAACAAAGGTGTTCAAGCTGTGTTGGATGGTGTTGTGCGTTATTTGCCTGCCCCAGATGAAGTCAAAGCAATGAATGGTGAGCTTGAGGATGGCGCTGAGTCTTTTCGCGAAGCTTCAGATGAGGAATCATTTTCCGCGCTTGCTTTTAAACTAGCAACTGACCCGTTTGTGGGGAATCTAACTTTTATTCGTGTGTACTCAGGCGTATTGAAGTCTGGTGACTCTGTTTATAACCCTGTTAAGGGTAAACGTGAGCGTATTGGGCGATTGGTTCAGATGCACGCTAAGTCTCGTGAAGAGTTGAAAGAAGTGCGTTCTGGCGATATTGCTGCATGTATCGGTTTGAAGCAGGTTACAACTGGCGACACTTTGTGTGATCAGTCCAATATAATTACGCTTGAACGTATGGAATTTCCAGAACCTGTGATCTCTATTGCGGTTGAGCCTAAAACAAAATCTGACCAAGAAAAAATGTCAATTGCTTTGGGTAAACTTGCTGCAGAAGACCCATCTTTTAAAGTTGCTACAGATGAAGAAAGTGGCCAGACCATTATTTCAGGTATGGGTGAATTGCATCTGGATATCCTTGTTGATCGTATGCGTCGTGAATTTGGCGTAGAGGCAAATATCGGTGAACCAATGGTAGCTTACCGCGAGACGATTCGCGCTGAAGTAGAGCAAGATAAGAAATTTGTTCGTCAGTCTGGTGGTCGTGGTCAGTATGGTCATGTGGTTATTAAGATCGAGCCTAATGAGAAGGGTAAGGGGTATGAGTTTGTTAGCGAAATCGTTGGCGGCGTTATACCTAAAGAATATATCCCTGCTGTTGATAAAGGAATGAAAGAGCAATTGCAAAATGGTGTGGTTGCTGGCTATCCAATGATTGACGTGAAAGTGACCTTGATCGATGGTTCTTACCATGATGTAGATTCTAGTGAGATGGCATTTAAAATTGCGGGTTCTATGGCGATCAAAGAAGGCTGTAAAGCAGCAAACCCTGTCATTCTCGAGCCAATGATGAAAGTTGAAGTGGTGACGCCTGAAGATTATATGGGGGATGTTATTGGTGACTTGAATCGACGACGTGGCATCATTTCCGGTATGGAAGAAGCGCATGGTGGGCGTATTGTACGTGCATCTGTTCCTCTGTCAGAGATGTTTGGTTACGCGACAAGCGTTCGCTCATTAAGCCAAGGGCGTGCTTCTTTCTCCATGGAGTTTGAAAAGTATGCAGAAGTACCAAATAATATCGCTGAAGAAATAATAAAAAAACGTAATTCATAATTGAGGGTCAAAAGACAATGACTAAGTTAAATAATCAACGTATAAGAATTCGACTAAAATCTTTTGATCATAAGCTTATAGATGGCTCTACAAAAGAAATTGTTGACACAGCAAAAAGAACAGGCGCTCAGGTTAGGGGCCCAATTCCTTTACCAACACGTAAAGAGCGTTTTACAATCCTAATTTCTCCACACGTGAATAAAGATGCGCGTGATCAGTATGAAATTAGAACACATAAAAGATTGATTGATATCGTGGAGCCAACAGATAAAACGGTTGATGCGCTCATGAAGCTTGATTTGGCCGCTGGGGTAGACGTTCAAATCAGTTTAAGTTAGAATACCCTGCCTTTTAATAAGAATATTGTTAAATCGTTGCCTTTTGGTCAATTGTAATCATTAGGTGTAATAATAAAGTGAGGAAAAACAATGGCGTTAGGAATAGTAGGTCGCAAATGCGGCATGACACGTTTGTTTACTGAAGACGGAACATCTATTCCAGTTACTGTGGTACATGTTGAGCCAAACTATGTTTGCCAACTAAAAACTATGAAAGCCGATGGCTATACAGCTATTCAGGTGACAACTGGAGATAAAAAACGTTCTCGTGTAAATAAAGCGGAAGCTGGTCACTTTGCCAAAGCAAAAGCTGAACCTGGTCGTGGGTTATGGGAATTCCGAGTAGATGAAAAGAAAATTGCTGAAGTGGAAGTGGGTCAATCATTTGATGCGAGCTTGTTTGAGACAGGTCAAATCGTAGATGTTTCAGGAATTACCAAAGGTAAAGGCTTTGCAGGTGTGGTGAAACGCCATAATTTTGCAATGCAGGATGCCACACATGGTAACTCCCTATCTCATAGAGCACATGGTTCTACGGGACAAAACCAAACTCCTGGTCGCGTCTTTAAAAATAAAAAGATGGCCGGTCACATGGGTGATGTCAAATGTACAATTCAAACTCTTGAAATAATGAGAGTTGATGTTGATAAAAGTATTGTACTTGTGCGTGGAAGTATCCCAGGCGCGCAGAATGGTGATGTTTTGATAACACCGTCTGTTAAAGTCAACACTGCAAAAGCTTAAGGAGATAGATCATGGATTTAAATGTTCAAGCGTTTGCTGGCGGAGATGATATCTCACTTAAAATTTCTGATGATGTTTTTGCTAAAGATTATAATGAAGCTTTAGTGCATCAAGTTGTCGTCGCATACTTAGCGGGTGCAAGACAAGGCACAAGCGCACAAAAAACACGCTCTGAAGTGCGTGGTGGCGGTGCTAAACCTTGGAAGCAAAAAGGCACAGGCCGAGCAAGAGCGGGTACGATTCGTAGCCCAATCTGGCGTAAAGGTGGCGTGACATTTGCAGCGAAAACAAGAGATTACACGCAAAAAGTAAACCGTAAAATGTATCGAGCAGCGGTTCGTTCAATTCTTTCTCAACTTATACGTGATGAGCGTTTGGTTGTTGTTGATAAGTTTGAATTAGAAACGCCTAAAACAAAGGTGTTGGCTGCTAAATTGAAAGAAATGAACTTGAAGGACGTATTAATCGTTACTGGTAGTGAAGGGCTAACTGAATCATTGTATTTGGCTTCTCGCAATTTACCTTATGTGGGTGTTTGCGATCCAGAAATGGTCGACCCTGTAAGTCTGATTGCTTTTGAGAATGTTGTAATGACTCAGGATGCAATCAAGCAAATTGAGGAGCGTCTAGCATGAATGAAGAAAGAATATTGAAAGTTTTGCTGAGCCCTCATGTCTCAGACAAAGCTTATAATGCTGCAGATAAAGATAACCAAGTCGTATTTAAAGTTGCAACGGATGCAACTAAATTGGAGATCAAAAAAGCAGTTGAAAAATTGTTCGAAGTTAAAATAGACGCTGTCAGCACAGTAAATGTGAAGGGCAAGAAGCGTCGTTTTGGCAAAATTGAAGGCAGAACGAAGGACTGGAAAAAGGCATATGTAACACTTGCTGAAGGCCACGATATCAACTTTGCTGGCGCAGAAAAATAAGGCGGGACTTGATTATGACTATTATAAAAGCTAAACCAACCTCGCCGGGACGTCGATTTGTCGTTCAGATCAGAAATGAAGATCTTCATAAAGGAAAACCTTTTGCGGGCTTAATTTCTAGTAAGTCTAAGTCTGCTGGTAGAAATAACAACGGTAGAATTACTGTGCGCCATCATGGTGGTGGACATAAACAACACTATCGTATTGTTGACTTTAAACGCAGAAAAGATGATATCCCTGCTACTGTAGAGCGCTTGGAATATGATCCGAATAGAACTGCTCATTTGGCTCTATTGTTATATACTGATGGTGAAAGACGCTATATGTTGTTACCAAAAGGCCTTAAAGTTGGTATGCAAGTACTTTCTGGTGAGCAGGCAGCGATCAAGATTGGTAATTGCCTTCCACTGAAGAATATTCCAGTTGGTACGGTTGTCCATGCGATTGAGATGAAACCTGGTAAGGGCGCACAGATGGTGCGAACTGCTGGAGGATCTGCTCAATTGATGGGTAAAGATAACGCACATGCCCTTATTAGACTGCGTTCAGGAGAGGTTCGTAAGATTCTTCTTAACTGTCGAGCCGTAATTGGCGAAGTTGGGAACTCTGAACATAGTCTAAGATCATTGGGTAAGGCTGGCGCTAGTCGCTGGCGTGGCGTACGACCTACGGTTCGTGGTGTCGCAATGAATCCGGTGGATCATCCACATGGTGGTGGTGAAGGACGCACTTCTGGTGGTCGTCACCCAGTTTCACCTTGGGGTGTGCCAACGAAGGGTTATAAGACGCGTACGAACAAGCGTTCTGATAAGCTAATTGTATCAAGACGTAAGAGAAAATAGAGGGGAATTATTGTGTCAAGATCACTAAAAAAAGGCCCATTTGTTGACCATCACCTGATTAAAAAGGTGATAGACGCTCAAGAAGCCAACAGTAAAAAACCAATTAAGACATGGTCAAGAAGATCTATGATTATTCCTGACATGATCGGTCTGACTATTGCAGTCCATAACGGTCGCCAGCATGTGCCAGTATTTGTTACTGAAAACATGATTGGATATAAATTGGGTGAGTTTGCTATGACACGTACTTATCGTGGGCATGCAGCTGACAAGAAAGCTAAAAAGAAATAAGGTAGGTTAAGTCATGGAAATTCCAGCTCAACTAAGACACGCAAAACTGTCAGCGCAAAAGGCTCGCCTAGTTGCTGACCAAGTGCGCGGTTTGCCCGTTGAAAAAGCAATTAACTTGCTGACTTTTAGTACAAAGAAAGCATCAGGCTTAATCAAAGGTGTTTTATCTTCAGCGATTGCAAATGCTGACCATAATGAAGGTCTAGACATCGATGAGTTATACATTTCGTCAATATACGTTGATGTAGGCCCTACGATGAAGCGCTTTCGTGCACGTGCAAAAGGTCGCGGAAATCGTATATTAAAAAGAACATGCCACATCACTGTGAAAGTGGCTGAGAAGTAGATAAGGGGCGAATAATGGGACAAAAAGTTCATCCAACCGGTATCCGCTTAGGGATCACCACAGAGTGGAGATCAGTTTGGTATTCTGATAAAAAAGGGTATGCTGATAAATTAAATGTCGACATGAAAGTAAGAAGCTTTATTCATAAAAAGTTAGCTTCTGCTTCAGTGAGTCGCATCGTAATCGAAAGACCAGCCCAAAATGCTAAGGTCACTATCTTTACAGCTAGACCTGGTGTTGTGATTGGTAAGAAAGGTGAAGACGTTGATGCATTGAGAAATGAAGTTAGCAAGATGATGGGTATTCCAGTTCAGATTAATATCGAAGAGATTCGTAAGCCTGAGCTTGATGCACAAATTGTTGCAGATGGTGTTGCTCAACAGCTTGAAAAAAGAGTCATGTTTAGACGTGCAATGAAACGTGCGGTACAGTCTGCAATGAAAATGGGCGCTGAAGGCATTAAGATTAGTGTTGGTGGCCGTCTAGGTGGTGCTGAAATTGCTCGTTCAGAGTGGTATCGTGAAGGTCGAGTACCTTTGCATACTTTTCGTGCAAACATAGACTATGCGACATCAGAAGCACTGACAACATATGGTATCATTGGTGTTAAGGTTTGGATATTTAAAGGCGAAGTCTTACCTGGTCAAACTATTCAACAGGAAGAAAAACCCGCACCTCGCAAAAACAGAAGAGGTGCTAAATAATGTTACAACCTAAACGTACTAAATTCCGTAAGCAGCATAAAATGCGTAACCGTGGATTAGCGACGGTTGCGAACAAAGTTAGCTTTGGTGAGTTTGGTTTAAAATCTACCGGTCGCGGTAGAATTACAGCAAGGCAAATTGAAGCAGCTCGTCGTGCAATTACCCGTCACATAAAACGTGGTGGACAAGTGTGGATTCGTATTTTCCCTGATAAGCCAATTACTAAAAAACCTCTAGAAGTTCGTATGGGTAAGGGTAAGGGAAGCGTAGAGTATTGGATTGCCCAAATCCAACCTGGCAGAATGTTGTTTGAGATCCAAGGCGTAGACGAAGAGTTGGCGCGTGAATCATTCCGACTTGCTGCAGCTAAGCTCCCAGTATCAACAACGTTCGTTGAAAGGAAGGTGATGTAATGAATGCGGTAGAACTTAAAGAAAAATCAGTTCAAGAGTTAAATGATCTTAAGTTAGATCTTTTAAAAGAACAGTTTAATTTGCGCATGCAAAAAGGAACAGGGCAACTTGCAAAAAATCATTTGCTTAAAAATGTTCGTCGTGACATTGCTCGCATTAATACTGTTATTACTCAAAAAGATAGTTCAGGTGAGCAAAAATGAGTGAAGATACAAAGCTAAGAACCCTACAAGGTAAAGTGACTAGTGATAAAATGGATAAAACCATTTCAGTATTAGTTGAACGTAAAGAAAAGCATCCTGTTTATGGAAAAGTTGTGAAAAAATCAACAAAGTATCATGTGCATGATGAAGAAAATACTTGCAACGAAGGTGATACCGTTACAATTACTGAAACTCGCCCATATTCAAAAACAAAGAAATGGCGTTTGGTATCAGTAGTTAGTAAAGCCAAATAGTTGCTTTTTTGAAAGATGTTGATATAATTTGGCGTCTTTCGATCTCTCGTTAGATATTAACAGATGGAGTGAATTGAAATGATTCAGATGCAAACTGAGCTTGAAGTTGCTGATAACAGCGGCGCACGAAGAGTTGAGTGTATTAAAGTTTTGGGTGGTTCTCACAGAAGATATGCCTTTATTGGTGACATCATAAAAGTGACTGTGAAAGAGGCGATCCCAAGAGGACGTGTTAAAAAAGGTACTGTTTATGATGCAGTTGTTGTGAGAACAAAGCATGGTGTACGCCGTCGTGATGGATCTAAGATCCGTTTTGACAGTAATGCTGCAGTTCTTCTTAACGCAAATAAACAGCCTATCGGTACGCGTATTTTCGGTCCGGTAACTCGGGAGTTGAGAACAGAGCAATTTATGAAAATTGTTTCTCTTGCTCCAGAAGTGCTATAACGGAGTTATTAATATGAAGAAAATAAGAAAAGGCGACGAAGTAATCGTTGTTGCTGGTGGAAGTAAAGGCATGCGAGGAACAGTTCTTAGCGTGGTAACTTCTAGCAATAGAGTTCTTGTTGAAGGTGTTAACTTTGTCAAAAAACATGTGAAGCCTAACCCGCAAAAAGGGGTTGAGGGTGGCATCGTTGAGAAAGAAGCACCATTGCAAATCTCTAATGTTGCGCTATATAATCCTGCGACAGAGAAAGCGGACCGCGTTGGTTTCAAGTTTTTAGAAGATGGTAAAAAAGTGCGTTATTTTAAGTCAAATAACGAACTTGTTGATGTATAGGTGAATAAATCATGACAAGGCTTAAAACTTTTTACAAAGAAGAAGTCGCTCCTAAGCTACTTAAAGAGCTTGGAAGTAGCAATATTATGGAAATTCCTCATATCCAAAAGATCACCCTAAATATGGGTGTTGGTGAGGCCTCCAAAGATAAAAAAGTCATGCAGTTTGCGTTGCGTGATCTCGAAGCGATTGCGGGTCAAAAACCTGTCGTGACAATGAGTAAAAAGTCAATTGCTGGCTTTAAGATTCGTGACGGCTGGCCAATTGGCTGTAAAGTAACGCTACGTGGCGATCGTATGTATGAATTTTTCGATCGCTTAATTGCAATTACGATTCCTCGTATTCGTGACTTCAGGGGTTTAAATGCTAAATCTTTTGATGGTCGCGGTAACTATAGTATGGGTGTTCGTGAGCAAATCTCTTTTGCTGAAATTGATTATGATAAAATTGACACAATACGTGGTCTTGATATTACAATCACAACTTCTGCAAAAAATGATGAAGAAGCCCGTGCTTTATTGAAAGCATTCAGCTTCCCATTGAAATCATAAGGAGAGAGCAGTGGCAAAAGTTTCCATGGTTCAAAGAGAAAAGAAAAGAGAAAGGCTAGTGGCGCGTTTCGCTCAGAAGAGATCTGAGTTGAAGGCGATTATTTCTAGCTCTAATGCTACAGATGACGAAAAGTGGGATGCACAGATTAAGCTACAGAAGCTTCCTGTTGACTCCTCAGCTGTTCGTCGACGTAATCGTTGTAGCGTTACAGGTAGACCACATGGTGTCTATAGTAAGTTCGGACTATGTCGTCATAAATTGCGTGAGCACGCAATGGTTGGTGATATCCCTGGCTTGAAAAAAGCCAGTTGGTAGTGAGGTAACAATTATGAGTATGCAAGATCCTATTTCAGATATGCTTACAAGAATTAGAAATGGCCAAACAGCAAATAAGAAAGAAGTTGTTATGCCACTTTCTAAACAGAAAAAAGCAATTGCACAGCTTTTGGTAGATGAAGGCTTTATTGCAGACTTCAGTGTCAGCGCAGATAACAATGGCTCATTGGAAGTGACTTTAAAGTACTACCAAGAAAAACCAGTTATTGAGTTCTTGAAGCGAGTGAGTCGCCCAGGGCTACGTGTTTACAAACCATCGAATGATCTTCCTAAAGTTCATGGTGGCTTAGGCGTCGCAGTTGTTTCAACATCACAAGGTCTTATGAGTGATCGTCAAGCGCGCTCTAAAGGTTTTGGTGGTGAAATCATCTGTTACGTTGCGTAAATAGTACAGGAGACTACAATGTCAAGAATTGCAAAACAGCCTGTAATTATTCCTGCTGGCGTGTCAGTGGAAATTAAAGGTAGTGAAGTTGTCGTAAAAGGCACTAAAGGTACGTTAACACATAAGTTACATAACTTGGTTTCATTAACTGTTTCTGATAAAGAAGCTAAGATAACCGCAAACAATGCTTCTAAAAACTCTGTTGCCCAATCAGGCACAGCTAGATCATTGATTAACAATATGGTTATTGGTGTATCAGAAGGTTATGAAAGAAAGCTGAAGCTGATTGGTGTTGGCTATAGAGCAAAGGTGCAGGGTAATGCAGTTAACCTAACATTAGGTTTCTCTCATCCTGTTTCTCATACCCTTCCTGAAGGTGTCTCTGCAGAAACGCCAAGTCAAACTGAAATTGTGCTGAAAAGCATTAATAAACAGTTGGTTGGACAAGTGGCTGCTGAAATTAGAGCGTATCGTCCGCCTGAACCATATAAAGGTAAAGGTGTCCGCTATGCGGATGAAAGAGTCGTTACAAAAGAAGCTAAGAAGAAATAAGTGAGTTAGAGCTATGGATAAGAAAACCGCTCGACTTCGTCGTGCTAAAAAAACCAGAATTAAAATGAGAGAAATTAGCCAGGTACGCCTATGTATTCATAGAACACCTAAGCATATGTATGCTCAAGTGATTTCTGGTGACGGTGCTAAAGTAATTGCTTCTGCATCAACAGTTGAGGCTGTAATTAAAGATGAATGTTCCTATACTGGTAATGTTTCATCCTCTGTGATTGTCGGCAAATATATTGCTCAAAGAGCACAGGAAAATGGTGTTAAAGCTGTGGCGTTTGATCGCTCTGGCTTTAGATATCACGGCCGCGTAAAAGCGCTTGCTGATTCAGCAAGAGAAAACGGTTTAGAATTTTAATAAGGCGATTGATTATGACTAGAGATACACAAAAAGGTGATGGTCTTATCGAAAAACTTGTCAGCGTAAAAAGACACGCAAAGACAGTAAAAGGTGGACGTATCATGAGCTTTGCCGCACTAACGGTTGTTGGTGATGGAAAAGGTCGCATTGGAATTGGACGTGGTAAATCACGCGAAGTGCCTGTTGCTATTCAAAAAGCAATGGAAAATGCTCGCCGCAATATGGTTTCAGTGAGCTTAAATGGTGATACGCTTTGGTATGCCTCTGCTGCGAATCATGGCGCTTCTAAAGTATTTATGAAGCCTGCTTCTCAAGGTACAGGGATTATTGCCGGTGGTGCAATGCGTTCTGTTTTTGAAGTAGTTGGTATTCACAACGTACTAGCGAAAACTTATGGTTCAACGAACCCTGTGAATGTGGTTAGAGCGACCGTTAATGGTCTTGCTAAAATCAATTCACCAGAAGAGTTTGCTGAAAAACGTGGCAAAACTGTAGAAGAAATTCAGGGGTAATGACATGGCAGCTAAAAAGACGATGAAGGTCACGCTTGTAAAAAGCCTGAACGGAAGACTCATAAAACATAAAGCGTGCGCGCGCGGTTTAGGTTTACGTAAGATTAATCACACTGTAGAAGTCGAAGATACACCATGCACCAGAGGCATGGCAAATAAGATTTCTTATATGGTAAAAATTGAGGGCTAATATCATGAGATTGAATACGCTTTCTCCTGCAGCTGGTTCCAAACCATCCCCGAAACGTGTGGGTCGTGGTATTGGTTCTGGTTTAGGCAAAACATGTGGCAGAGGCCATAAAGGGCAAAAAGCTCGTTCTGGCGGATACCATAAAGTTGGTTTTGAGGGTGGGCAAATGCCACTTCAAAGAAGACTACCGAAGTTTGGTTTCACTTCTAGAAAATCTAGATTTGTTACTGAAATTAGACTTGAAGAGTTAAACACATTAGCGGTTGATGTTGTCGATCTAGATATCTTGAAGCAAGCAGGCTTGGTTCGTAAAGATATCAAAGAGGCGAGAATCATTGCTAAGGGTGACCTTGCAAAAGCAGTCACGATCAATGGTCTTCATTGTACTAAAGGTGCAAAGGCTGCAATTGAAACTGCTGGCGGTAAAGTAGAGTAAAGGAAATATGGCAAATAAAGGCACATCAATGAACAAGGGCGGCGGTCTTTCAGAGCTAAGATCCCGCCTTCTTTTTGTTCTATTAGGAATTGTTATTTTCAGATTGGGTTCATACATACCTGTTCCAGGTATTAATACGGCTGAAATTGCAAGATTTTTCCATAGCCAAGAGAACACAATTCTTGGTATGTTTAATATGTTCTCAGGTGGCGCATTGTCACGTGTGACCATATTTGCATTGGGCGTCATGCCATATATCTCCGCATCTATTATTTTCCAGTTAATGACGGCAGTTTCCCCAACATTGGAAGAGCTAAAGAAAGAAGGTGAATCTGGGCAGCGTAAGATTACGCAGTACACCAGATATGCAACTTTTTTCTTGGCACTATTTCAATCTATAGGGATTGCGAAATATCTTGTCTCTCAAGGGCTGGTTTTGCCTGGAATGCCGCTATTAACATTCTATATATCAGCAGCTGTTAGTCTTACAACAGGGGCGATGTTCCTGATGTGGATTGGTGAGCAGATGACTGAACGTGGGGTTGGTAATGGGATATCAATGCTTATATTCTCCGGAATTGTAGCAGGTCTTCCAAGTGCGATTTCACATACCTTGGAGCAAACTCGTAACGGTAATATTAGCTTAATTGTATTGTTGTTTATTGTCGTCACCGTATTGGCAGTGACAGCTTTTGTTATATTTATGGAGCGTGCGCAACGTCGCATCACTGTAAACTATGCAAAGCGTCAACAAGGGCGAAAAATGTATGCCCCCCAAACAAGCCATTTACCGTTAAAGATTAATATGGCTGGCGTTATTCCACCCATTTTTGCATCTTCTATTATGCTTTTCCCTGCGACGATTGCACAGTGGTTTGGATCTGCATCTGGCAGCATGAGTTGGCTGACTGACGTAGGTTTGGCGTTAGCACCAGGGCAGCCTTTGTATATTATTGTTTTTGCCGTGGCAGTCATCTTCTTCTGTTTCTTTTATACAGCGTTGGTGTTTAACCCCAAAGATACAGCAGACAATTTGAAAAAATCAGGTGCATTTATTCCTGGTATTAGACCTGGTGAGCAGACAGCTAAATATATTGATGGTGTGATGAGCCGCTTGACGCTGATTGGCTCTTTATATATTACGGCGGTTTGTTTATTGCCAATGTTTTTGATGCAATTCTGGAGTGTGCCATTCTATTTTGGTGGAACTTCTTTGCTGATTGTTGTCGTAGTGATCATGGATTTCATGTCACAAGTTCAATCTCATATGATGTCTACGAAGTATGACTCAATGCTAAAGAAAGCGAATTTGAGTGGCTACGGTAGATAGATACAATACTAACAAGAGGAAATGAAATGAAAGTGAGAGCATCTGTCAAAAAAATGTGCAGAAACTGTAAAGTTATTAAAAGAAAACGTGTTGTGCGTGTTATCTGTACCGACCCAAGACATAAACAACGTCAAGGTTGATTGAAAATTTGCTTGATTTTTGATTAAAATCAAGCTATCTTTAACCGCTTTATTATTTTAGATAAAATAAGCTATAAATATTTAGGAGTAAATGAATGGCTCGTATAGCTGGTATAAACGTACCTGATCACAAGCACGCTGATATTGCATTAACGGCAATATATGGCATTGGAAGAAACATCGCACAAGATATTTGTGCGGCAATCGGTATTGAACATACTGTACGCATTAGAGACTTATCTGAAGAGCAGATAGAGCGATTGCGTCAGGAAGTTCAAAAACTTACTGTTGAAGGTGATTTACGCCGAGAAGTATCAATGAACATCAAACGTTTGATTGATCTTGGAACTTATCGTGGTAGACGTCATCGTAGAAATCTTCCAGTTCGTGGTCAACGCACCAAGACGAATGCAAGAACTTGTAAAGGCCCAAGAAAGCCTATTAGACAGTAAGTATAATTATAACAATATAATAATGGGATATTATTATGGCAAAAGCTGCTAAATCGACTAAGAAAAAAGTTAAAAGAAATGTGATTGATGCCATTGCGCACATCCATGCTTCTTTTAACAATACTATTATAACGATCACTGATCGACAAGGTAATGCGCTTTCATGGGCAACATCTGGCGGTAGTGGTTTTAGAGGGTCTCGTAAAAGTACACCATTTGCGGCGCAAATCGCTTCAGAACGCGCAGCCGATGCTGCGGTTTCAGAGTATGGCGTTAAAAATATTGACGTACTTGTGAAGGGACCTGGACCTGGGCGTGAATCTGCTGTTAGAGCATTGAACTCCAAAGGTCTTAAAGTAACTAGTATTACGGATGTTACACCATTACCGCATAATGGTTGTCGCCCAGCTAAGAAACGTCGTGTATAACCTATTAAGTCGAGGTAAATAAAATGGCCAGATATCTTGGACCAACTTGTAAACTTTCAAGAAGAGAAGGCACGGATCTTCATTTGAAAAGTGGCATTAGAGCCATTGAAGATAAGTGTAAAATTAATACCATTCCAGGACAACACGGTGCACGTCGCTCTCGTTTGACTGACTATGGCGTTCAGTTGCGTGAGAAACAAAAAGTTCGTCGCATCTATGGTGTTTTAGAAAATCAATTCAAGCGCTACTATAAAGAATCTGCGCGTATTAAAGGAAACACTGGAACAAACTTGCTCGCTTTGTTGGAACAACGTTTAGATAATGTTGTATACCGTATGGGATTTGCTTGTACACGTGCAGAAGCGCGCCAACTAGTCGGACATAAGTCTATCCTGATTAATGGAAATTCATGTAATATCCCATCATTTAATGTAGGTGTGGGAGATGTCATTTCTGTTCGTGAAAAAGCTAAAAAACAATTGAGAATCCAAAATGCGTTAGAACTTTCTAAGCAAAGAACGGATCTTTCTTGGATCGAAGTTGATGAGACTAAATTAGAAGGTCAATTTAAAGCTGCCCCTGAAAGAGCAGAATTACCTGCTGAAATTAATGAGCAGTTAATTGTTGAATTGTATTCTAAGTAATAAACCTTGAGATTCTGTGAGGGGATTGATGAGTAATTGTCCTACAAATTTATATAAGCCAAGTATTGGCGCGGTGAGAGAAGTCAAAAACAATGTTTTTGAGGTTTCGCTGGAGCCAATCGTTAAAGGTTTTGGTCATGTATTTGGGAATTCTTTGCGTAGAATTCTTTTGTCATCCATTCCTGGTGCGTCGGTTGTTGAAGCTCAAATTGAGGGTGTTCTACATGAGTATAGCGCGCTTGAAGGCGTGCAAGAAGATGTTGTTGAAATCCTTTTAAATCTTAAATGGTTAGCGGTAGCATTGGAATCTGAAGTGGAAGAAGCCTATCTTACAGTTAATAAAGAAGGTAAAGGCCCTGTTCTTGCTTCTGATATTGAATTGTCAGGTAATGCCACGGTTGCAGATCCTGATTACGTGATTGCAAACCTTAATGAGGGTGGGAAACTTGTCATGAGCCTTCGGGTGATAAAAGGTCGTGGCTTTGTGCCTGCAACCTATCACTCTGAAGCGGAAGGAGAGTATAAGTCTATTGGTTTTGTTGCGATTGACGCATCATTTAATCCGATTAGAAATGTTTCTTTCACGTTAAATGCTGTGGATGAAAAGACAGAATCTGTCACGTTTCTTATCGATACAAATGGCACGTTGTCGGCAGACGAAGCGCTCTCTGAGGCGCTTACCTATTTTTATGAGCAAGTATCCGTATTTGTGGATTTAAAAGCACCAGTTGGCAGAAAAGCCGCTACTGAGAATCATGATATTGACCCACTATTATTGCGCTCTGTGGATGACTTAGAGCTAACAGTTCGTTCTGCGAATTGTTTGAAAGCTCAAAACGTTCTACATTTGGGAGACCTGGTGCAATATGCAGAATCTGACTTACTAAAAGTGCCAAACCTTGGTCGTAAATCTTTAAATGAGATTAAAACTATTTTGGCTGAACGCGGATTATCCTTAGGATTGCGCATTGAAAACTGGCCGCCCGAGCAGCTGGTCGTCAAATAATAATATTAACAATAAGGAAGCATAAAAATGAACCATCGTAAAACTGGGCGTAAACTTAATATGACAAGTAGTCATCGTCGCGCGATGTTTAGAAATATGACTTGTTCATTACTAAACCATGAAATAATTAAAACGACTGTTCCTAAAGCAAAAGAGCTTAGAACAATCATTGAGCCATTAATTACCCTAGCAAAAAGAGAAGCGGTATTGCGTAAGCAAGAAGGTCTTCCTGAAGCAGAATTAAAGGCACAAGTTGTTGCATTGAGACGTCAAGCATTTAGTCGTATTTGCAATAAATCAGCCGTCAAAAAGCTATTTGAAGAAATGGGCCCACGCTATGAAAACCGCGCAGGTGGTTATACACGTGTCCTTAAATGTGGCAATCGTTTTGGCGATGCTGCACCGATGGCATTTATCGAACTTTTAGACAGACCTCAAGTTGAAGAAACTGACGAAGAATAACTATCGATCACCTCTTGCCAATTAATAAAATTTGGTTCTATACTAAGCCCATTCATTGTAATGGGCTTTTTTATTTATGCGTGTTTTAAATATCAAGAAGATAGTGTTTGCATTTAGCATCGTTGTGGCAACTTCATTCACGGCCGCTTATGCGGTTTCAACAGACTTACAGACATTAAACTTTAATTATCAGGTTACAGGTAAAGGCAACCCTCCTTGGAAACCCATTGAGGTTTTTACCTCTGGCGGTAAAACTTATATTAAATATGCAAATGTTCATAGTATGCAGGATTTGCCTGACCTTTACTTGAAATCGGATCATCATGGCATTCCGCAGTGGAAATGGGAAGCGCCTTATGTTGTGGTAAATATGCCAATAAGCTCGGCTCAAATTGTGGATCCTCGATCTGGAAAAGTTGTCTATACGTTGAGCTTAAAAAATAGCGCAATGCCTTATATTGCACCAGCACCAAAACTTACTGCTAAGCAACTTGCTGGTGTGTTTGTTGAGTTTGATTTGGGTGTGGGTGGTGTTGAGAATCAAAAATTTAAAAACCCTGTTTTTAGTGGCTCTATCGGTTATGATGCTGATTTGACGCAGCATTGGTTATTTGGTCTGGGATTTGGTGCGACTTATAATGGAAAATCCAATCAGCAAGGCTCATCTTCTATTACGTATAAAATTCGCTCTTTTGATATCGAATTAATGACGCGAGCAACCTATTTATTTTTTAATGGGATTACCATTTTTGGAAAAGCGGGTCTTGCCTATACGATTGATAAAGCCGTGGATGCTTCTTCAGGTGTGACGGTTCCTGATCAAGAGAAAAAAATTGTCCCTAAATTAGCTATTGGCATGGGATACCAAACAGAGTCTGGAGTAGGCTTTAATCTCCAGCTTTCTAGGCTATTTGACTCAAGTACAACCGTGAATGCAAATGCCCTTACCGTAGGTATTGGCTATCATTTTTAATTTTCTTTGATTTCTTGCTTGAAATTGCTTATTTGATCTCCATTTATCTTATTGTAACAATAAAATATGTTCTGGGAGAACCTATGACAATGACAGCAGATAAGCAAACCTTTGGTTTCCAAACTGAAGTAAAACAATTATTACACCTTGTAATTCATTCTTTATATTCTAATAAAGAAATTTTTTTAAGAGAACTTATTTCAAATGCTTCCGATGCAGCTGAGAAGCTACGCTTTGAAGCCTTAGACAAGCCTAATTTATTGAAGGATGGTTCTGAGCTTGCGATAAAAATTGATTTTGATAAAGATGCCAAAACGATTACGATTAGTGATAATGGTGTTGGGATGACACGTGAAGAAGTTATCGAAAATCTCGGTACGATTGCCAAGTCTGGCACAAAGGAATTTTTTGAGCATCTAACCGGCGATAAGTCAAAGGATTCCCAGTTAATCGGGCAATTTGGTGTGGGCTTTTATTCCGCCTATATTGTGGCTGATAAAGTCACCGTGAATACACGTTGTGCAGGCGCCGATGCGACAGATGGTGTGCGTTGGGAGTCTACAGGTGATGGCGAATTTACCATTGAACCCATTACCAAAGCTCAACGTGGTACAGAGATCATTTTGCATATTAAAGATGATGAGATTGAGTTTTTAGATGAATACAAACTTAAGGGTTTGATTACAAAATATTCAGACCATATCGCTTTGCCAATTCAGATGTTGCAAGAGGTGACCCCTGAAAGTGACGAAGATAAAAAGGATGATGAAGACAAGGCTGAAGTTAAAAAGGAATGGGAAACAGTTAATAAGGCAAAGGCTTTATGGTTGCGTCCTAAATCTGAAATAACAGATGAAGAATATAAAGAATTTTACAAGCATATTTCTCATGACTTTAGTGATCCGCTTGCATGGTCACATAATAAGGTTGAAGGCAATCAAGAATATAGCAGCCTGTTCTTTATTCCAGAACGCGCACCATTTGATCTTTGGGATCGTGAGCGTAAATCTGGATTACAGCTTTTTGTTCAACGTATTTTCATTATGGAAAATGCAGATTTATTGCCATCATATCTACGTTTCGTGAAAGGGGTGATTGATTCTAATGACTTGCCGTTAAATGTTTCTCGTGAACTTCTACAACATAACCGTGTGCTTGAAAAGATCAAGAAAGCGACGGTGAAAAAGGTTTTAGACCTACTCGCTAAAATGGCTAAAAGTGACCCTGCAAAATATGAGCAGTTTTGGAGTGCTTTTGGTCAAGTGATCAAAGAAGGCCCTGTTGAAGATTCTGATAACAAAGATAAAATTGCAAAATTGCTACGCTTTGCCTCAACACATTCAGATACATCTAAGCAAGAAGTATCATTTGAAGAATATATTGCACGCATGAAAGAAGAGCAGAAATATATTTATTATGTCACCGCTGAAACTTTTGCGGCAGCTAAGAATAATCCGCAATTAGAAATCTTCCGTAAGAAGGGAATTGAAGTGTTATTGCTTTCTGATCGTGTAGATGAGTGGTTGACTTCAAACTTCACAGAATTTGATGGTAAAACCCTAAAGTCTATTGCTAAAGGTGATTTAGATCTTGGTGATATGGATTCTGAAGAAGAAAAGAAAGCCGTTGAGAAAACAGAGAAAGATTTTGAGTCCGTGATTACACAGATCAAAGAAGCACTAAAAGATAAGATAGAAGATGTTAAAATTTCTAAGCGTCTGACGGATTCTCCGAGCTGCATCGTCACCAATGACTATGGTATGAGCATGCATATGCAAAAGCTCATGGCAGAAGCAGGTCAAATGAATATGATGGGCATGGGTGGTGGTAAACCTATTCTTGAAATTAACCCATCTCACGATCTTGTGAAACATCTTCAAGAAGAGCGGGATGATGCACGTTTTGCAGACTGGTCTGAGCTGTTATTTCAGCAAGCTATGCTTGCTGAAGGCGCACAACTGGAAGATCCAGCATCTTTTGTGAAGCTAATGAATAAGTATTTGTCTAAATAGGTTATTTGGATCAGTTTACTTTTAAGCCCAGCAAGTCTGGGCTTTTTTATGTGTTTTAATCAAGTTTATCTGTTGCCACATGGTAATCAGGATCTTCCAGCATATTCACTTCAACCATGCTGCTTGCTCGACCTAAGAGTGATTTGCATTCTAAGCTTAAATGGCGAAGGTGCAGCTTTTTCCCAAGCGCAGTATATTGATCGGCAATATATTTAATGGCGTCAATCGCAGAATGATCTGCCACACGTGAACCTTTGAAATCAATAATCACATCTTTAGGATCTGTTTTAGGAGAGAATAAAGATTTAAATTTAGTGCTTGAGCCAAAGAAGAGGGGACCATGAACTAAATATTCTTTTGATCCAACATTACTTATTTTTTCATCAACATAAATATTCTTAGCCGTTTCCCATGCGAAGACTAAGGAAGCCATTACCACACCGACCAAAACAGCGACGGCCAAATCCGTTGCAACGGTAACGCCTGTTACCGTAATGATGATCAAGGCATCGTGAAAAGGAATCTTGCGAATGAACTTAAAGGTCGCCCATTCAAAGGTTTCAAATACGACCATAAACATCACGCCAACAAGCGCGGCAAGAGGAATGATTTCAATCAGTGGCCAGAGAAAGAGAATGAAAAGCAGTAAAAATATACCCGCAACGATTCCAGATAAGCGTCCTCGTCCACCAGAAGAAATATTAATCATACTTTGACCAATCATAGCGCAACCACCCATGCTTTTGAAGAAACCAGAAACGATATTTCCAATGCCTTGGGCAACACATTCCCGATTACCTTTTCCATGCGTTTGGGTACGCTCATCAATGAGAGATAAGGTCATTAGTGACTCGGATAGCCCGATAATGGTGAGGATAACCGCATAAGGGGTAATGATTATAAATGTATTTAGGTCAAAGGGTACAGAGGGAATTGAAAAGCTAGGGAATCCTGCCGTCATAGCTGCACCACCCATCATATCACTGACAACGCGTGTATCAATGTGTCCGAATATGACAATGAGGGAGACCACAATAATAGCGGTGAGTGCGGAAGGCACCGCTTTGGTGAATTTTGGTAAATAATGGGTGATTGCCATGGCTAAAACCACAAGGCCGATCATGACATATAAGGTGCTTCCTTGTAGCCAACTGGTGCTTCCATCGGGGTTGATAACTTTAAATTGGTGCAGTTGAGCTAGAAAAATTACGATAGCAAGACCATTGACGAATCCAACCATGACAGATTTTGGCAGCATTCGGATTAGTTTTCCAAGCTTAAGTAGACCAACAATAATTTGCAATATTCCCGTAAATACTACCGCAGCAAATAGATACTCCACGCCATGTTGGCTCACCAAAGCTACCATGACAACTGCCATGGACCCTGTGGCACCTGAAATCATGCCTGGACGCCCCCCTAATACGGCGGTGATTAAGCACATGAAGAATGCCGCATATAATCCCACTAATGGGTTCACATTGGCAACCAATGCAAAGGCAATGGCTTCCGGAATAAGTGCGAAGGCAACGGTCAAGCCAGATAAGGCGTCGGTGTGCACTCTTCCATCTGAGGGAATGAAATAACGTTTGATTTTTTCCATAATTGTTTCTTTTTATCGTTCAGGGTAAGCGTTTAGATTTTTAAGCGTGAGATTGTAGTTTTTTTATTCATCAATGTCACGGGATCATTTAAGTATAGCGTAGAATCTCATTAGCGTGGAAATTGTGCTTGATGGGCATTCTATGCTAAAATCCCACAATAATTTTATTCCCTCATTTTATTAAATATAGTTAAAGGTAAAGCATGTCCGACATACAAAAAAATTATTCCCCCAAGGCAATTGAGCAGCATTGGTATCAAGAATGGGAAGCGAAGGGTTATTTTCGTTGTGGTAATAGTGCGGGGTCGCCTTACACGATTATGTTACCGCCACCAAATGTGACGGGTACTCTGCACATGGGGCATGGATTCCAGCATACATTAATGGATATATTGACACGTTACCATCGAATGATGGGAGATGATACTTTATGGCAACCAGGTACGGATCATGCAGGTATTGCAACGCAAATGGTTGTGGAGCGCCAGTTAAAGAGTGAAGGGGTGACACGCCATGACCTAGGACGTGAGAAGTTTGTTGAAAAAATTTGGGATTGGAAGGAAAAATCAGGTGGTACGATCTCAGGGCAAATGCGCCGTTTGGGCACTTCTGTAGACTGGGAGCGTGAACGTTTTACCATGGATGATGGATTAACGGATGCCGTGAGAGAGCAGTTTGTGCAGTTGTACAATGAAGGGTTGATTTATCGGGGTAAACGTTTGGTGAATTGGGACCCTGTTTTACATACGGCAGTTTCAGATATTGAAGTGATCTCGGAGGAAGAAAAAGGCTTTATGTGGCACTTTCGCTATCCCTTGGCAGATGGCTCTGGGCATTTAACCATTGCGACGACTCGTCCTGAGACGATGTTGGGTGATAGTGCAGTGGCGGTACATCCTGAGGATAGTCGTTACCAGCATTTAATTGGAAAGATGATTGCGTTGCCTTTGTGTGACCGTGGAATTCCCATTATTGCAGATGATTATGTAGATCAGGGTTTTGGCACAGGCTGTGTTAAAATTACGCCAGCTCATGATTTTAACGATTATGAGATTGGGCAGCGTCATCAATTGCCTATGATTAATATTTTAACCAAAGATGCAAAAATTAATGATATAGCACCGGAAGCTTATCATGGTTTAGATCGTTTTGATGCCCGTAAGAAAATTGTGAAAGACATGGATGCTTTGGGTTTGCTGGACAAGGTTGAGCCGCATTTATTGAAAGTGCCACATGGTGACAGAACGGGAACGGTGATTGAACCATTTTTAACGGAACAATGGTTTATGAAAATGGAAGAGCTTGCCAAGCCTGCCATTGAGGCGGTGGAATCGGGAAAAGTGCGATTTATTCCTGATAATTGGAAAAACACCTATTATAGTTGGATGCGTGATATTCAAGATTGGTGTATTTCACGTCAGCTTTGGTGGGGGCATCGAATTCCCGCTTGGTATGATGCTGAGGGCAATATTTATGTGGGCCGAGATGAGACAGAGGTTCGTGCAAAGCATGATTTATCAGATGATCTGAAACTTCGCCAAGATGAAGATGTTTTTGATACATGGTTTTCTTCTGCCCTATGGCCATTCTCAACCTTGGGTTGGCCCGAAAAAACGCCTGAGCTAAGCAAATATTACCCAAGTTCAGTATTGGTGACCGGGTTTGATATTATTTTCTTCTGGGTGGCGAGAATGATGGTCATGGGACTTAAATTTATGGGTGAAGTGCCTTTTAAAGAAGTGTATATGACAGGTTTGATTCGGGATGCTGAAGGGCAAAAGATGTCAAAGTCGAAAGGGAATGTGCTTGACCCTGTAGATTTGATTGATGGTATCAGTTTGGAGGCGTTGTTAGAAAAACGCACGGTAAGTTTGATGCAACCTCAGATGAAACCCAAAGTTGAAAAACAAACGCGTAAAGAGTTCCCCAATGGTATTGAGGCTTATGGTGCGGATGCTTTGCGTTTTACTTTTGCGGCATTGGCTTCAACCAGTCGAGATATTTGTTTTGATGTGAGCCGTATGGAAGGGTATCGGAACTTTTGTAATAAGCTTTGGAATGCCTCACGATTTGTGATGATGAATCTGGAAGGGTATAATCCACATGCGTCTATTCAAAAAGAATTTGGGGTGGCAGAGCGTTGGATTTGGTCCGAGTTCAATACCACCGTGGCAAGTATTCATAAACAGATGACCCTTTATCGTTTTGATTTGGTGGCACAAAATATTTATGACTTTGTATGGAATACCTACTGTGGTTGGTATGTTGAGTTCGCAAAAAGTGCGCTGATTCATGCAAATGAGGCACAAAAACAAGGCATTCAATATACGTTGATTTCAGTGCTAGAAGGTATTTTGAAAATAGCGCATCCGATTATTCCTTTCATTACTGAAGAAATATACCAGCAGGTGAAAGTTTATACGGGTAGCGAGGTTGAATCTATTATGCTTCAGGCATATCCATCTGTTGATGTGAGTCTTGAGGATCGTGAAGCTTCTGCTGATGTGCAGTGGTTGCAAGCGGTGATTGTAGGTATTCGAACGATTCGTTCTGAGATGAATGTGAAGCCAAGTATTCAAATTCCCTTATTGATTAAGAATGCGGGTGAAAAGGATTTAAACTGTTTAAAAAGCATGCAATCAATGATACAATCCATGACCAAAGTGAAATCCATCGAGTTACTGTCAGACAATGATAAGGTTCCAGCCTCTTCCGTTAGTGTTATTGGACGTTTGGAGTTACATATCCCCTTGGCAGGGTTGATTGATGTGGCAGCTGAAAAAAATCGTTTAGGCAAAGAGAGCGGAAAGTTAGATAAAGAATTAGATCGTATTTTGAAAAAACTGTCGAATGAGCGATTTGTTGCCAATGCGCCAGAGGCGGTGGTTCAGAAAGAAAAAGATAAATGTACCGAGTTAAAAGATAAGAAAGAAAAACTTGCCGCACAGCTGGATAAGCTTATAGCAACGAGCATTGAGAAGGAATAAAGGAATGATTACCGCAAAAGAATTTGATTCGAGAATCGATAAAGTTTGGCCGAAAGCATGGGATATGCATCCAGAAGAGGCTGATAAGCAAGTCTATGTTGATAAAATCACCCAGTTAGTCAAAGAAAAAGATGTCTGTTTGATTGCGCATTATTATGTGGACCCTGATCTTCAAGCCTTGGCGGAAGCCACAGGTGGTCGCGTTGCGGATTCTTTAGAAATGGCGCGATTTGGCACAGAACATCTCGCCAAAACACTCATTGTTTTGGGTGTTCGATTCATGGGTGAAACGGCAAAAATACTCAGCCCTGAGAAAACAGTGCTTATGCCATCACTGGAAGCAGAATGTTCTCTAGATGTAAGTTGCCAAGAAGAGGAATTTAAAGCGTTTATTGCGGAGCATCCTGATCGTAAAGTAGTGGTATATGCCAATACTTCAGCAGCCATTAAAGCCTGTTCTGATTGGGTGGTGACGTCATCCATTGCCTTAGATGTGGTGAGCCATTTGGATAGTGAAGGTGAAAAAATCCTTTGGGCGCCTGATAAGTATCTTGGACGTTATATTGAAAAAGAGACGAGTGCGGATATGATTCACTGGAATGGCGCTTGTATTGTACATGAAGAATTTAAAGCAAAGGCACTTTATGATCTTAAAAATGAGTATAAAGATGCTGCCATCTTGGTGCATCCTGAGTCACCTGAAGAAGTCGTGGCGCTTGCGGATGTAGCAGGTTCCACATCTCAGCTTTTAAATGCGGCTAAAACCATGCCAAATAAGCATTTTATTGTGGCGACAGATAAAGGTATTTTTTATAAGATGCAACAGGCGTGTCCTGATAAAATTTTTATTGAAGCACCCACGTCCGGTAATGGGGCAACTTGTAAGAGTTGTGCGCATTGTCCTTGGATGGCGATGAATGGGCTAAAAAATCTCTTAGCGATTTTGGAAGGTGATATGAATAATATGCCCAATCATGAAATCTTAGTTCCAGAAAAAACACGCTTGAAAGCTTTAGTGCCACTTAATCGCATGGTTAATTTTCAAAAATCACAGTAGAGGAGTGCTTCATGCCTTTAAATCACCTTGGGGTTGAAATGATTGAAGTCGTGCCATCATCTGTGATTCAGAAAATGGTTGCGAATGCCTTAGAAGAGGATGTTCAGGATGGCGATATTACGGCGAGCCTGATTCCTATTGAGCAATGCTTTTTAGTGCGGGTGATTACTCGAGAAAAAATGGTGATGGTGGGGCGTGCTTGGGTTGAAGAAACGTTTAAGCAGCTTGATCCAACAGTTTTATTGTCTTGGCATGTTCAAGATGGTGATCTGGTAGAAGCAAATGCTACGCTATTTGAAGCAAAAGGTTCGGCACGGGGTATTTTAACGGCAGAAAGAACTGCATTGAATTTTGTACAAATGCTCTCTGGAACTGCCACAACGACACGTCTATATGTAGATTTAATTTCCCATACAAAAACCAAGGTATTAGATACACGCAAAACCATTCCTGGCTTTCGCTTAGCGCAAAAGTATGCCGTACGTTGTGGTGGAGGTGAGAATCACCGCATCGGCTTATTTGATGCTTTCTTGATTAAAGAAAATCATATTGAAGCGGCAGGTTCCATTGCAAATGCCGTGGCAAAGGCGCGCGCGATTGCAGCCGATAAAATGGTGGAAGTTGAGGTGGAAAACTTTGATGAACTTAATCAGGCACTTGCAGCAGGTGCCTATGTCATCATGCTGGATAACTTTAGTAATGAAGACAAAGTGAAAGCGGTTCAAATAACAGCAGGACGCGCCAAATTAGAGGCTTCAGGTAATGTTGAACTTGACACCATTGCGGCGATTGCTGAGACGGGCGTAGATTATATTTCTTCAGGTGCGTTGACCAAACATATTCAGGCAGTTGATTTGTCTATGCGGTTTGTTTGAGGGTATTTTAGTCTATGAGATATGCGGGTATGGGTCGAGTGGATTATGAGCTATACCCTAAGTTTTCCTGCCAATAAGCCTTAATCCCCGTAACAACATTTTTAGGCATCGGGATATAGTCGAGCTGTGTCGCAATTTTGGAAGCAGAATCAGTAAAGCTCCAAGTAAAAAACTTGAGGATGGCTTTGTTCATATTCTCAGGGTTATTTTTAGGCAAGAGAATAAAAGTTGAAGCATTGATGGGCCAGCTGTTATCACCAGGCTGGTTGGTTAAAAAAAGCCCATAGTCATCTTTTGGATTCCATTTGGCATATTCTGCAGCAGCGGCAATTGATTCAAGGGAAGGGGCGACAGCAAGACCATTGGCATTGACCAATTTAATCGTGGTCATTTTGCCTTCGGTTGCATAAGCATATTCAACATAACCGATACTGTTCGGTAAATGTTGTACTTGTGCGGCAACACCGGCATTTCCTTTTGCACCAACGCCATTTCCAGGCCATCTTAGGGTTGTGTTAACACCCACATCATTTTTCCATTCAGGACTCATTTTTGCCAAGTAATCGGCAAAATTATAGGTGGTGCCTGAGCCATCTGCGCGATGAATGGTAATAATCATCCCATCGGGTAGTTTTAAACCTGGGTTAAGCGTTTGGATTTGAATGTCATCCCAATGTGTGATTTGCCCAAGATAAATTTCAGCTAATACTTGTCCTGATAAGGTAAGCTGATCACTTTCAACACCTTTGATGTTGACCACAGGGACAATGCCACCGACGATAGCAGGGAACTGGATTAAGTGATGTTCTTTTAATTCAGCGGGTGTTAAAGGTTGGTCTGAAGCCGCAAAGTTTACGGTGCCATTAAAAATTTGGCGTTGACCGCCACCTGAGCCAATAGGTTGAAAATTTACTTGAACTTTCGTTTGGTTATAGTATTGGTTAATCCAGCGAGACATGACAGGGTAAATAAAGCTGGAGCCCGCACCCATAACCCGTTGTACTTCGCCAGTAGATTTAGCGCTTTGTTTTCCTGTGTTATTATCGCTACAAGCAACGATTCCAAGTGCTACTACAGCAGTGATTGCGAGCATTCCCATGGGT
>CAUZSH010000019.1:0-28176 GCA_963582935.1 Gammaproteobacteria bacterium | reverse complement strand
AAAAACTCCCAGATGTAATCGCTAAATGAGCCAAATTCATTTTGAATTTTTATAAAAGCTTTGGCGTTTGAAACTACAGAATTAATTTTCAGCTTGTTGCGAATAATCGCCTTATTTTGATAGAGGGATTCTAATTTTTTAGGCGTATAAAGCACAATTTTATGCACGTCGAAAGCATCGAATGCGGCTCGATAGCATTCTCTTTTTTGTAAAATTAATGCCCAACTTAACCCAGCCTGCGCACCTTCCAAGGTCAAGAATTCAAATAAAACCGTATCATCATAAACAGGGACACCCCACACATGATCATGGTAATCCATTTCAAGTTGGCTATCATTTTCAGCCCATTGGCAGCGTTTAACCATCATTCAGTCCAAAATACAGTTTTTTTATTTGAGATAGTTTATTTTTCTGAAGATCAAGGCGTTTGAAAAGCGATGCGCGCAGTTTGCTTTTCTGCAAATGAGCACAGCAGTCTTTCAAACAACACAGAGACTCTGGAAAAGAAATAGAATACACAATTAAAATTAGCGCACTTGATAGTTTGGTGGCTCCTTGGTAATCATCACATTATGAACATGAGACTCATTCATGCCTGCACTGGATATTCTTACAAACTCAGCACGTGTATTCATTGTCGAAATATCCTTGCTGCCAGTATAGCCCATTCCTGCCCGCAAGCCGCCAATTAACTGATGAATCACTGCTGTTAAGGTTCCTTTATAAGGCACACGCCCTTCAACGCCTTCTGGCACAAATTCACTGGACTCCGTACCTTCTTGGAAATAGCGATCCGAAGAACCCTTAGACATTGCACCCAAAGAGCCCATACCCCGGTAAGATTTATAAGAGCGACCCTGATAAAGCTCTACCTCACCTGGAGACTCTTCTGTTCCTGCAAATAAACTACCCACCATAATCACAGAAGCTCCTGCAGCAATGGCCTTACAAATATCACCCGAATAACGAATACCGCCATCTGCAATAATAGAAACACCTGTACCCTTCAACGCCTCAACAACATTAGAAATCGCCGTTAACTGTGGCACACCGACACCTGCAACCACTCTCGTCGTGCAGATCGATCCCGGTCCAATCCCTACTTTTACGCCATCAGCACCGGCTTCGACTAAGGCCTTAGCTGCGGCAGCGGTGGCAATATTGCCGCCAATTACTTGAATTTCAGGATATTGTTTTTTAATCCACGCAACCCGATCTAAAACACCTTGAGAATGACCATGTGCAGTATCCACCACAATCACATCCACACCCGCATCGACTAGTGCGTTAATTCTCTCTTCAGAATCGCCACCAGTTCCAACTGCTGCACCGACTCGTAAGCGACCTTGATCATCTTTACAGGCATTTGGCTTCTCAATCGCTTTTTGAATATCTTTAACTGTGACTAAACCAACCAGCTCAAAAGCTTTATTCACCACCAATATTTTTTCAATACGATACTCATGTAACAACTTTTCAATTTCTGTCTTACACGTTCCTTCTAAAACTGTGACCAATTTATCTTTATGGGTCATAATGGATGAAACTGACTCATTTAAATCTTTGGCAAAACGAACATCTCGACTGGTCACAAGCCCAACTAACTGTTTTCCAACAACAACAGGCACCCCTGAAAAATGATGGTGTTGAGTAATCCCCATCAGATCACGAATACTGGTATCCGGCGTTGCGGTGATGGGATCTTTTACCATGCCACTTTCAAACTTCTTGACCTTTCGAACTTCTGTTGCTTGAGACTTAACACTCATATTTTTGTGGATAATACCAAGACCACCCTCTTGTGCCATAGAAATCGCAAGACGGGATTCCGTCACAGTATCCATCGCAGAAGAAATCAAAGGCATATTTAACGCAATACCCTTGGTTAACTTTGTATTTAAGGAAACATCTTTTGGAAGGATATTTGAATATCCGGGGAGTAAAAGCACATCATCGAATGTGACGGCATCTTCAACTATACGTAACATAAAAACCTCTCGCCATGTAACTAGATAAGTTAGTAAATTACGGCGAGATTATAGCAGAGTTATTAGCAGCATGCCATTAGAATTATGACACAAAATTATTTTTGCGCACAATAATCCAAGAAATACTGAACCATCATCGGCACCGGGCGCCCCGTTGCGTAGGCCTTGCTAAAATCACCCATTGCAGATCCTGCAACATCCAAATGCACCCATTTGTATTTTTTAGTGAATTTCGCTAAAAACATTGCCGCAACAATAGAGCCTGCCGAACGATCACCAACGTTCGCAAGATCTGCCACATCACTCTTAAGTTTTTTATTGTAAGCATCCGTCATCGGGAGATGCCAACCCAGGTCACCTGCTTTTTTGCCGGCACCGAGCAAATCATTGACTAGAGGACTATGATTTCCAAAAACACCCGTAAACTCGTCGCCCAGAGAAATAATAATCGCACCCGTTAAAGTTGCCATATCAATCACATACTCAGGATCATACTTTTCAATATAGGTCAGCGCATCACACAAAATCAGACGCCCTTCGGCATCGGTATTCAACACCTCTACGGTCTGACCAGACATACTCCTCAAAACATCACCCGGGCGATAGGAGTTTGCATCAACAGAGTTCTCAACGGTCGCAATGGTTCCCACCACATTAATGGGTAGCTTCAGCTCAACAATCGCTTTCATAATCCCTAACACGCCTGCCGCACCACCCATGTCCATTTTCATAGTATGCATACCTGGTGCAGGTTTAATACAAATTCCACCGGTATCAAAGCTAACACCTTTGCCAACTAACACGATCGGCTTTTCATTTTTCTTGCCACCGTTATATTCCATATTAATCAGGTAATCACCAAATCGGCTGCCACTCCCAACCGCAAGCAAACAGCCCATACCAAGCTTTTCCATTTCCGCCGTATCTAAACAGTTAAAACTCATTTTAGGGCAAGAATCCGCAATGGCTTTTGCTTGATCACGAATATATTCAGGAGTTGCCACATTAGGTGGGGTGTTTTTCATGTCACGTGCAAAATCACGACCATGTGAGATCGCAACGGCATGTTTTACTGCCAATTCAGATTCATTTAGGTCTGAACGAGATGGCACCACAAAAGTCATTTTGCGCAATGGGCGTCGATGAGATGTCTTTTCAGACTTGTAATCTTCAAAATGATAGTGTGCGGCATAAGTTGCTTCAACAGCTAAACGAATTTTCTCGTAGTTACTGCGTCCTTTCACATTTAGCTGACACAAATAGTTCACCACATCCATGGAGCCGGTTTCATCTAACATATTGACGATTTTAGCGATAAGTTTTTGATATTGCTTGTCACAAAAATCTTTTTCTTTACCGCATCCGATTAATAGCACACGGTCAGATAACGTGCCTTCAACATCAAAAAGGATCAGAGACTGCCCAAGCTTCCCTTCAATATCGCCACGGCGTAATATTTTACTTAAATAGCCGTCTGAAGCGTCATCAATCTCTATCCCAGATTTTGATAATTTGCGCCCCTCAAATACCCCAACGGCAATACAAGCCGTTCTTTGTTTCTCTGGGTGTCCACTTTTTACAATAAATTCCATAGCGATTCCTTCTCTAAAATGAAATATTAATATGGTAAAATAGCACCATTTTTGTGAAAGATCAAAATAAACCATCATTTTATTATCTTTTGCAAACTAAATAACTTTTTATCAAGAAACTATTGCGTTTGACTGTGCTAAACTTCAATTTATTGTGTAAAATTAACAAAAGTATGAATATTCGTTTATTGAGGAAAACTTCTTGCTACTACTAAAGTACTTGAACCGTGAAGTCATTCATACCATGCTTGCAGTGGTGATCATCTTGCTTCTAATTGTGATGAGCAACATGTTTGTTCGCTATCTAAGTATGGCGGCAGGCGGCAGTTTTGCAGGCATGACCGTCTTTAAATTTATTGGTGTTTTATTACCTAAGTACATCGCATACCTGTTACCTATTAGCTTCTTTTTTTCCATTTTAATGGTGTATGGAAAAATGTTTGCCAACAATGAATTGATGGTTGTCTTTTCCTGTGGCTCCAGCTGGATGCGCTTATTACGGATCACCTTACTACCTGCTATCGTTATTTTTGTGATCGAATGTTTTCTAACCTTAACCGTTGTACCTTACATGGTACAAAACTTTAACATCTTAAAACAAACTGCGGGTCAAAGCTCCCCCATCGAGTTTTTACAACCCGGCAAAATCATGGCTTTTAAAAACCAAATGATATATGTTGAGTCTGTAAATAACAAAACAAACCAAATGAAAAATATTTTTATTTACAGCCAGAATCAAAACAAACCTGATGCCAAGCCTATCATCATTACAGCACCCACTGGTTACCCTGAACATAAACCCAATGGTAGCCAATATCTTGTGCTTAAAAATGGGCACTATTATCAGGGCGACCCTGGTAGCTTAGCTTACCAAACTGGCTCCTTTGAAGAAGCGACTCAATATATAAAAGGGAATTACATCAGACCGGCACAACTTGACCTTGAAAGTATGCCTCTATTTCAACTTTTAGAGCAAAATAGCGCCGAAGCCTCCGCAGAGTTTCAGTGGCGATTTAGCTTCCCTCTCGCTGTCTTTGTCACCATGTTGATCGCTATTGCTGTTTGTCGAATTAGCCCAAGACAAGGGCGATATGGCAAAATCATCCCCGCTGTACTCATTTTTATTGCCTACTTTAACCTAATTTCTATGGCTCGTGGCTGGTTAGGCAATGGTGATATTCCTAGCTGGATTGGAATATGGTGGGTTCACCTATTATTTGCAGGTCTTGCATTATTCTTTATTCGCCGCATGAATGGCCCCATTTTTAATAACTACTTAATCAAGAGAAGCGAATGAATAAACTCACGATATATGTTGCTAAAACCGTTCTGGTAACCACCATCATTGTTGCTGTGGCGCTCATGTCCATATTCATTATCATTACCCTTTTAACACAAGCAGGCGACATTGGAAAAGGTAACTACAGCACGCTTGACGCATTCCTTTATGTCATCTATCAGGTGCCAGGAAATCTTTATTTAATCCTCCCCATGTCCGCATTAATCGGTTGTTTAATGGGGCTAGGGCTCCTTGCAAATAACAGCGAGCTCATTGTGATGCGAGCTGCGGGATATTCTATCTTTCAAATATCAAGAGGGGTTCTGTTAGCGGGTGCCATTATTGCCATCTTCGCTTTTATACTGGGCGCATATATTGCGCCACTGGCCTCAAAACAGGCTGAGTTTAACCGCACCGTCGCTACGGATGACAGCAGCACCATTATTGCAAATACCTCCGAAGAGCTATGGCTAAAAGATAGAAATGACTTTATTCATGTCAATAAAAATACGCTAACAGGAGATCTAAGCAATATTGTGCGTTATAACTTCAAAGATGGGCAACTCACCAATGTCACCACTGCCAAAACGGCTGACTATAAAGACAGTCAGTGGAAAATGGAGGATGTCACCTCCACGACTCTTAGCAAAACAAAAATCACAAATCAACACACTTCTGTCGCTATATGGGACTCCCTCGTACCACCAAAACTACTCAAAGTTATTGGTGTCAATACTAGATACCTCACCATCGGCTCTTTAATAGCGTACATTCAATATAGCAAATCAAACCATCAAGACACACAAAGTACCGAGCTAAGTCTTTGGCAAATCATCTTCCAACCCCTAACAGTCATCGTCCTAATGATGGTCGCCGTTCCTTTTGTCTTCGGACCCATGCGATCTTCAGCAATGGGATTTAAATTTATTCTTGGTCTAATGCTAGGATTTGTGTTTTTTATCATCAACCAGTTTTTTGGCCCCCTAACCCTTGTTTATAACTTACCCCCATTTTTAGGCGCTGCACTACCCTTTATGCTATTTGTCATCGCCCTTGTCTTGCTATTTTGGCGAATGCGAGAATAACCCTCTTTTTTGTCTTCTGGAGAAACCAATGAAATCTTACCAAAAAGCCTTCAAAAAAATTGCCTGTGCATCCATGATTGCCGGCGGTTCAATCTTGGGTAATTCCACCGCACAAGCTACAGAGAGTAATGACACGACAAGCAACACCATACGTGAATATACACTGGATAATGGGCTTCGCATTCTGGTTAAGCCAGATCGCCGCGCCCCTGTTGTATTAGCGCAAATCTGGTATAAAGTGGGGTCTGTCTATGAACCTGATGGCATAACGGGCATTTCTCACATGCTAGAACACATGATGTTTAAAGGCACAAAAGAATTTCAGCCTGGGGACATTGACACCCTTGTCGAAACCAATGGTGGCTCTCAAAATGCGTTTACCTATTATGATTTTACAGCTTACTACCAGTTTTGGAGCAAAGACAAACTGCCTTTAAGTTTTGAAATAGAGTCTAGTCGAATGAGTAACTTAGTACTAGACAAAACTCTTTTTGAAAAAGAGCGAGAAGTGGTGATGGAAGAACGCCGTATGCGCACAGAGGACAACCCTATTGCCTTTGCACAGGAACGTTTTTTAGCAACTGCCTATACGGCAAACCCTCGACATCATCCTGTTATTGGTTGGATGGATGATATTCAACAATACACTATTGCCGACCTTCAAACCTGGTATAATCAATGGTATGCACCAAATAATGCAATCATTGTTGTCATTGGAGATATTCAACCAGAAGAGGTTTACCAGCAGGTAGAAAAGTATTTTGGACATATCAAAAAAAGCAACCTCCCCACCCTTAAAAAGCATGCAGAGATTCCAGCCGCAGGTGAGAAAAACATCACGGTACATCACCCAAATGTCACTGTTCCGACCCTACTCATGGGATTCAATACCCCCTCCATTAATTCAGAAAGCAAAAAAGATGTTTACCCACTAATCGTTCTTGAAATGATCCTAGGTGGAGATGAAACCTCCAGACTCCAAGAAAAATTGGTGCGCGACACCCAGATTGCCACCACCATTCATACCGATTATGAGGGCTTTGCCTTAGATGGGGTGCTGTTTAGTGTGCTCGCACTACCCAGCAAAGGGCAGAGCTTAAAAGATATTCAAGCTGCAATATTAGCTGAAATTAAAAATATTGCGGACAATGGTATTACAAAAAAAGAACTGGAGCGTGTTAAAACGAACGTATTGGCAGATAAAATATATACCATGGACTCTCTTCCCTCTCAAGCACTCGCAATTGGTTCCTTTGCCAGTATTGGGTTACCTGTAGACTACACCCAAACCTTGCTAGACAACATTCTAAAAGTCACTGCCGACCAAGTAAAAGCAGTCGCCCAAAAATATCTGCAAACTAGCAACTTAACTGTTGCCATGTTAGAAGCTGAACCCAAAAGCCACCCAGGAAGCAACTCTGAACAGGCCATCACGGCAGATCCAACACTTGAGGGAGCAGAAAAATGACAAAATCCTTCGGCAAAACCACACTTTCCCTACTACTGTCTGGCTTTTTAAGTTTTGCATTTGCTGCCAACCCTAAATCTGACCAAAATAAAACAACAACGACTGAGAAAAAAACTATGGAATCTAGTGCAAAATCAAGCACCGACACTCATTACCTTAATTTTGAAAAATGGCGCACCCCTCAAGGCACAGAGGTTTACTTTGTGCAAGCAAAAGAAATTCCATTGATTGATTTAGATGTGACCTTTGACGCAGGCTCTACACGTGATGGTACACTATATGGTCTAGCATCCATGACCGCACACATGCTAACCACTGGTATTGAAGGCATGGATGAAAACGAATTATTAAATAGCATTAGCGATACGGGTGCCTCTATTAATGCCTATACAAACAGCGATATGACAATTGTGAGCATCCGATCCATGTCAAAATCTGATTATCTTAATCCCGCAATCGCACTTTTTTCCAAAATATTAACAAAACCCACTTTCCCACAATCAGCTTTCACTCGAATCCAGAAACAAGTGTTGGCTGGCCTAGAGCTTGACAAACAATCTGCGGGCGCTGTCGCAAACAAGGCATTCACCAAAGCACTGTATGGCAATAACCCTTACGGGCACACCACTTCTGGAACTGAGAAAACAGTTAAAGATCTAAATATAGATGATGTTAAATCATTCTATAAAAAATATTATGTCGCGAAGAACGCCACCATTACCATCGTGGGGGATCTTTCTAGTAATGACGCTCGTGCCATTAGCCAAAGAGTTGCACAAGGGCTTCCGCAAGGAGAAGCCGCTCCCGCAATTGCGCCACCTACAGCGCTAGATAAACCACAAACCATTCACATCCCTTTTGACTCTCAACAGACCACCATACTTATTGGGTCTCTAGGCATTAAGAAAGAAGACCCTTTATTTTTTCCACTACTGGTCGGAAACCAAATATTAGGCGGATCAGGCTTAACCTCATTGCTTTTCACCGAGGTCAGAAAAGAAAGAGGACTTGCCTATGGCGCGAACAGCGGCTTCTCAACACGCGCTGAAACTGGCTCATTTATCATTAACACGAAGACAAGATCCGAAAAAACCAACGAAACCATTCAGGTCATCAACAAAACCTTAGATGATTATATTGAAACTGGTCCCACTCAAGAACAACTCGATGCCGCAAAAAAATATTTGATCGGTAGTTTTCCCCTTAGCTTTGCAAACAATAGCAGCAAGCTAAACCTGTTGAATATGATTACATTCTATCATCTGCCTGAAAACTATCTGAATGAGTATATCAAAAATATTGATGCAGTAACCGCCAAAGATATTCAAGCCGCCTTCAAACAAGTCGTTCACACAAATGACATGCTAACAATCACGGTAGGTGCTACACCACCAGAGGCAAACACACTAACCGACATTAATGTGCCAAAAGCAAAAACACAACCATAGACTCACGACATTGAAGAACCAAACTTTACGCATTATTTCAGGAAAATGGCGCAGCCGAAAAATCACCTTCCCTGCGAACATTCCCCACCTCAGACCCACCTCAGACCGTATTCGTGAAAATTTATTCAACTGGCTTCAAAGCAAGATCCAACAGACGACCTGCTTGGATCTCTTTGCAGGCAGTGGTGCTCTAGGTTTTGAAGCACTCTCTCGAGGTGCTAGATCATGTACCTTTGTAGAAAGTCACCCAAAAGCACAAACTGCAATACAAAAGCTATTAAAGGAACTGGATATTACTCAGGGAAGTCTCGTTAAGACGGACGCCTTTAAGTTCCTAGCACTCAACAAAAAATCCTATCATTTAATCTTTTTAGATCCACCATTTGGTCAAAACTTTTTGCCTAAAATTTTAACCTCACTCATAGAAGGAAACTGTATTCACCAAGAGAGCTTGATCTATATTGAAGTAGAATCAAATTTTAATCTCAACACCATTTCAAATGACTGGAAAATCCTTAAAATTAAAAAAGCAGGTGATGTCCAATATGGACTTTTACAGCTAAAGGAAAATATTAAAAAATAACCATTGCAATTGAAGGCTAAATGTCTATTATGTGCGAAATTGAAACGGTGGAGGAAAATAATGTACTCTTTACATCTAGATGCATTTTTCTTATTACACACACTGTATGTTGTGGGAATCGTCGCTGAAAGTATGACCGGCGCCATTGCTGCGGGTCGCAAGAATATGGATGTCTTTGGCGTGATTACGATCGCCACCATCACCGCATTAGGTGGCGGCAGTGTTCGAGATATTCTTTTAGGTGTCTACCCACTCACATGGATTGCAGAACCTTCCTACATTATCATCACTTTATGCGCCGCAGTCATTGCCATTTTTATGGCGAACTTTATTACTCGCAAGCGCAAGCTATTTTTAATCTTGGATGCCTTGGGTCTCGTCACATTTTCCTACCTAGGAAGCTCCATTGGCTACCAGGCAACAGGAAGTGCGGTCATTGCTGTTATCATGGGCATTTTAACCGGAATTTCTGGCGGTATGATGCGCGACATTCTTTGTAATGACATTCCCCTTGTGTTTAAAAGTGAGCTTTATGCCGCGATTGCTTTGATCGTTGGTATTTTGAATGTCATCACCATTAAGCTCGATATGGATTCCTTTATCTGGGCAATCCTTATTCTGGTCATAGGCTTTGTTTTGAGGATATTGGCGATCTTTAAACGTATAGAACTGCCTAAGATTCATTATCAATAAAATCCGACATTCACCCCATAGTTCGACTTAAAGCCTTAAACTGAACTATAAATTTTCTTAGTTCAAGTTAGACCCTTAAGCTTGACTATGGATTTCCTTAGTAACGTTTAAAGCCTTAAGCTTAACTATAGGCATCTAAATACCTTTCAAATATAAACAACTTATTTCTCTCGTGTCCCGTTATCTCTTTTAATATACCGCGCTTCTCAAAATCTTTTATTAGTAAATTAGCTGTCTGCTTACTAACACTCAAAGGCTCCACGACATCAGAAACGGATATAACAGGATTTTGATACAAAAACTCTATAAGCTTACCAGCATTATGTGCCTTTTTCCCAAACTCAATGACCAATTGATCCATGTCTTTTTTAAGTGTCAAGATATCAACAAATGTTTTTGCACCATTTTTGGCAGTTTTTATCATCGCTTCTAAAAAGAATTTTATCCAATGGATAATGTCATCTGAAGTTCTAACCAAAGTTAATGGATCATAATATGCAATTTTATTTTTCTCAATAAAATCAGAGAGGTATAGTGACGGTTTCGTAAGCAAACCATTACTAACGAGATACAAAGGAATAAGCAAGCGACCAATACGACCATTGCCATCTAAAAATGGATGTATCGTTTCAAACTGGTAATGAGCAATGGCTATTTTGATCAAATGCGGTACAAATATTTCCTCATTATGCAAAAATTTTTCCAAGTCACTCATTAAATCAGCAACTTCATTAAAATTTGGCGGTATAAAATAAGCACTGATTAGACTTGAGCCACCTATCCAATTTTGTGATTTTCTAAATTCACCAGGAAGGTGGGCGTCTGAGGCAGAACCATCTGCGAGGGTAGTGATTCGATTTTGGCAGGAGCCAAAATCTATTATGAACGACCGAGCAACACGCTTTCCAATTCTGGAATCGCATAATTCATGACATCAACATAATTTCTAACTTCCTGCCAATCATCTCTTTTTTCTAATGCAATTTGATCTTTCGCCACTAAAACTTAATTCATTTCAGTTTGTGTGCCTTCAATTCTACTGGAATTATTCGCTTCTTTGGTGATATGCATTTGGATAAATATATCGACATTCGGCACGATCATGGTGTAAGCATTTAGTTCACCCAAGGCCCTAGTAGCATCTTCAAGTAACACATTTATTTGTGGATCACACCATGTAAATGTTTGGTTAATTTTATTTGGCAAAAAACTTTTGTATTTGTACTCTCGTTTAAATGTGCCTGCTTTAAAGTCTTTTAAGTTCATTGTCTTTCCCTGCATTTTTTTACCCAGTTAGGTAAGTTTGGGCCGGACCGTTTATAGGTTAATGTAATCACCTCTATCTTACACCAACTTGACCCATATTTCATGAAAAAATAATCCCGACATTCCCAACTAATTTATGTATAATCTCAGGTAAACTTTATTCAGCAAAAACCGACTAACCACCTTAGTAATGGAGCCACTTATGCAAGAAGTCTTTGCCCTTTCCCCCGTTGATGGACGTTATGCCAGTAAAGCAAACAGCCTACGAAAAATTCTTAGTGAATACGGCCTGATCTATTATCGTGTATTGGTAGAAGTTAAATGGATACAACATCTTGCGGACCAAAAAGGCATTACCGAAGTTCCTGCTTTTTCAGCCAGTGCCAACAAAGTGCTTGAAGACATTTTGACAAACTTTTCTGAAGCCGACGCCTTACATGTAAAAAAAATTGAACGCACCACCAATCATGATGTCAAAGCAGTTGAATACTTTATAAAAGACAAAATATCAGAATGCGAAGAACTTAAAGCGATCAGTGAATTCATTCATTTTGCTTGCACCTCGGAAGACATTAATAACCTATCCTATGCACTAATGCTAAAAGATGCGCGGGATGATGTTTTAATCCCAGCATTGCAAGAAGTCACTCAGGCATTACAAGCTTTGGCACACGAACACTATGACGCACCATTACTTTCCAGAACACATGGGCAAGCAGCCTCTCCAACCACGGTTGGTAAAGAATTTGCCAACGTAGTGGCACGCCTTCAACGTCAACTAAAGCAACTGAATAATATTGAGATCTTAGGAAAAATTAACGGCGCGGTTGGCAACTATAACGCGCATGTCTGCGCCTATCCTGAATTGGATTGGGTCTCCATTGCCGAGGACTTTGTAAGCCAAAAACTTGGACTTGAATTTAACCCATACACCACACAAATTGAACCGCATGATTATATCGCAGAGTTCTTCCATAATCTTTGCCGAATCAATACCATCATGATTGATTTTAATCGCGATATTTGGGGATATATCTCCTTAGGCTACTTCAAACAAAAAACCATTGCGGGTGAAATTGGCTCATCTACAATGCCTCATAAAGTCAACCCAATAGATTTTGAGAATTCAGAAGGGAACTTAGGGCTTGCCAATGCCATTATGGATCATCTTGCGAGTAAACTACCGATCTCTCGCTGGCAGCGCGATCTCACAGATTCTACCGTCTTGCGTAATATTGGCATGGGAATGGCTTATAGTATGATTGCCTATCAAGCGACCCTTAAAGGCATATCAAAACTTGAAATTAACGTTGAACCGATGCTTGCCGATCTAGCTGCGAATGTAGAAGTTTTGGGTGAAGCGGTGCAAACCGTTATGCGCCGTCATGGCATTGAAAAGCCTTATGAGAAACTGAAAGAGTTAACTCGTGGTAAACGCGTTTCTTTAGACGAAATGCGTGTGTTTATTGGAAAACTTGAAATTCCTGAATTTGCCAAAGCCGAACTGTTAAAGCTGACACCTGCAAGCTACATTGGATTAGCCGAGTCCTTGGCAAAGATTTAATTACAATTCAAGTAACAATACCTTCGCCATTATGAGGCTATTTTCATCTCATGAATCCGACCTATTGATGACAGTTGCTCTATCAGAGCATCATTATTAATCTCCTGCGTGTTTTTTGGAAGTAATTTTAATGCCTCATTGGCATAGCGAAGCCCGTGATAGTGGGCTTTAAGATCAAGAATGCTTCTGGCATTTGAATTTGGTAATAAGCTTTGTGAATAGTTAACCATCCAGAATGCCATATTAGCTGAATTATGAACCCCATCCTTTTGAGTGACCATGAAATCCTCCAATCCCCAGTATTGTTTTGCGTCTCTAAAGTTGAACTCAATTTGAAACCTCAAACTGTAATACTCAATCACTTTGCTCCACTCGATCTCTAAGTCACTGCTGTATAAGATCACATGGCTGACAGCTCCTGTGTCTAAATTTTTCTTATGGATTGCTTTGAATTGATAAATTGATAAATTGATGTATTGATGTATTGATGTATTGATGTATTGATGTATTGATGTATTGATGCTTCTACATTATCTTCAGTTTTTTTTGAAATTCTATATTTATCTGGAAGGTCGTTATAATCTATTTTTTTGGTCTACCTTTGCCTGAGTATCCACCATCCCATTTAAGATACAGAGCAGAATCATGTCGTAGTTTGGAGATTATATGTAGTCCACACCTTGTTACCATCTGTACTGCTGAATTATTTCCAAAAGCACCATCATAGATGGTTTTGCCTCAGACGCCCACCTCCGTACCGATCTTCCAAAAAACAAGCCTACAGTCTCGTTTTTGAAAGCTAGTACTGTGTATATGGCTCTACGGGCTGGGAAATACCTTCCAGCTTCCTAAGGTCGAAGCGCTACGCACAATCTCTCAATGGAGCCGAAAGGCAGCCCTTCTGAGGACTACTCGACCTCGGCTTCGCCTCTCCCTGTCTCGCAGCGGAATAACAAGCAGAGACGGAATTAGGATAAATGCGTCAATCGAATAACTAGTGTAACAAACCAGAATAAAGGAGATATTTAAAAGCAAAACTTTTTTATAGCCAAATTTGAGTGAAATCTTTGAAATAATTTTTCGGCTCAGCAATGCACCAACTAATGCTGGTAGTGTATACGCGCCAGAGTGAACCGCACTGAAACCGTAGGTTGCTTGAAGCATCAATGGAATTAAAAAAGGGATAGTTTGTGCCGTTAAACGAAATAGAAAGCTACCAATGGCGGTGTATTTAAATGTTCTGTCAGAAAATGCGTTAAAATTAAGAATTGGATGTTTATGCTGACCTAGGTGGCGACAATAAAGAAGTAAAGGTCACGCCAAAAATCACCAATGCGTTTTCCGACACAAACCCTGCGGAACTTCATCCACGGCTAACTCAAGGGCTACTTTATCCATCAAACCCGTCTTTGCGTCAGGGTAAGCAATGACCGACGCGCTATTAACAAGACCATATTTGATGGATTCTTCAATTGATTTTCCAGAATAAATAGCCCCCACAAAGCTCGAGCCAAATGAATCCCCCGCACCAAGCGTATTGACCACTGGAACTTTTAAGGCTTCATGGAAATACAAGGCGTCATTAGTACCAACATACAGCCCCTCACCGCCATCCGTTACCACCACAATCTCAGGACCAATTTTCAACACTTCACGAATAAAGTGACGCAAGCTAAACCCCATCTCCTCAAATTCAACACGACTATCCAGCAATGCTTCCCCGTGCTCATAACTCGCCGACTCAATCGCATAACGAATATTTTCATCCACACTCACCAACGAAGCCATAAGCTGTTTTGCTTCATCGTAATTCAAAATCAAAATATCAATGCCGTGTAGAGCATCCCGAACAAAGCCACTCCCCACCACTAATTGACTGATACCTGGATTGATCGCCACTTTTACTTTATGTGCTTTTGCAATGGCGGCAATTTCGGGCAATCGCGCAGCAGAGGCTTTACTCAATGAAGTGACATATACGAAATCACAAGACTGAATAGCCTCTTTAGGTAGATCATTTTCCAACACGTTGGTGTTTGCACCACGATAGGCAAAGACCATTCTATCTCCTTTCAAAGAAGGAATCACAAATGAACTTGCCGTGCCATGCACCTGAGATACTGTGGAATTTGAGACATCCACGCCATATCTTTCAAGCTCTGCCAAAATGTCTTTTCCTGCTTGGTCATCGCCGACCTTGCCAAAAAATGACACATCGTAGCCCTGCTTCTTAAAGGAAACGGCCGCATTCGTCGCACCACCCCCGCTAAATCGTGTTTGATCAGTCACTTCAATTTTGGCTCCCTCTTCAAGCAGGGCATAAGAGAGTAATGCATGTGGCTTATGGATTTGCATAGTTTCCATACATTCATATTTAATAATGGTATCTAATGTTGCACCACCGATGGTTAATACTTTTTTCATTTTTGTCATAAATAAATCTGTTTTGTTAGTTTACCTTTAAACCATTGGTTACGAGTGTAATGATACTTCCTCTGTAGAACAATGTTAATAGGGGCTATTTACAAAGATCCTTAATCACATTATGAATCATCCTCATCCCATTATTATTTGTCATGGTCAATATTGACTCTGGATGAAATTGTACTGCCATGACTGGAAGTTGCTCGTGTTGAACTGCCATGACATCTCCTTGCTCATTCTTCGCCGTAACCTTCAACACATCTGGAAAAGACCTAGATTCCGCAATAACAGAATGATAAGCCGCCACTTCACAATGCTTTTCAATACCTTCAAATAAATCATTCTGCGCATGATCTAAATTCCAAATTTTGCCATGCTTCGGCTCATTCAATAAGGTTAATTTACCACCAAATGCTTCTACGATCCCCTGAAGACCCAAACACACGCCGAATTGAGGCACTTGCTGTTTGGATACTTCTTTAATCAATTCAGGCAAACCAAAATCATCTGGCATTCCAGGTCCTGGAGAATAAATCACAAGATCGGGGTTTTTTGCAAAGATCTCATCTGCCGTTATGCCAGAACGATAAGTTTCAACCTCCATACCAAACGCTCTGAAATAACTCGCAAGCGTATGCACAAATGAATCTTCATGATCAATCATGAGCGCCTTCAAACCTTTTCCGATATTCATATCCATCTGCACAGAGATATTTTGGACTTCCTTTGGCTTAAATTGTCCAAGCACCTTATAAAAAGGCGTTGCTTTTGTCATGGTCTCATCCGACTCTGCTTGCCCTTCAGAATCCCATACCAAGGTTGCGCCCACTTGATATATCGCCTTATTATCTTTCAAATGAAGCGTACGAATGGTAATCGTTGAATTCACATCACCATTAAATGCCAAACACCCTACCGAGCCGCCATACCAACCACGCGTCCCAGCTTCAGCATTTTCAATTAACTGCACCGCTTTTTTCTTTGGCGCACCCGTTAACGTCACTGCCCACATATGGCTTAAAAATCCATCTAACCCATTAAACTCTTTTCGCAATTTACCCTCAACATGATCGACGGTATGAAATAACCCCACATAACGTTCAATGGTTCGACGCGCAAGCAAGTTAACAGAACCTGCTTCACATAGACGAGATTTATCGTTACGATCCACATCAGTACACATAGTCAATTCGACTTCATCTTTATAAGAGTTCAGCAACTCACGAATACGCTTTTCATCTTCTAAGGCGTTTTCACCTCGGCGAATCGTACCTGAAATTGGGCAAGACTCTATCCTCTGCCCTTCAATCCGCACAAACATCTCAGGCGACGTCCCCACTAATTGCTCCTCACCAAACTGACAGATAAATTCATAAGGGCTTGGATTTAATTCGCGCATATTTTTATATAGCGTGGAGGGATTGCCTTCCACTTCAGCGCTTAATTTACGGCTATAGACCACTTCGAAGACATTCCCCAAACGCATTTGCTCGCGTGCATCATCCACCATTTGTGAAAACTCTGCATCATCTTGATGCGCTTGAATTTTTGTCGTGGCTTTAAATTCCGAAGACGTGTAATTTTTGTCTAGAGAGACAAAAGGCGTGACATCTACATCCTTAGTTGTCATACCATTCTTAGATAAAATCATTTCAAATTTATAAGATTGGTCCCTTTGTTTATCTATCGCATACAGCTCATCTACAAAATAAAGATGATAAAGTTTATCTTCATCCGTTCTGACATGTTGAAGATTACAAGACTCAAATTCAAAAATTAATTCATACCCTAAAGCACCAAAGAAACCCAACATATTCTCATTTATTTCTTTAAAATCATCAATGATGGCTCTAAGTGGGGTCACCACCGAAGGCTGTTTGCTTCTTTGCTCTTCTGAAAAAACTTCATCGCTATAAATGATCGAAACTTCTAATTTTTTCTCCGTTTCAGAAATAAGGGCAATGGCAGTATTTTCTAAAATAATAGGTTTTAAAATAGAAAGAATAACTTCACCTTTTGAATTTAGAGCCGTAAAATTCACTTTTCCCTTTGTGGCAATAATTTCAAGTGGAGGATTCACAAAGCCCACTTCCCAGCGGTTATATCGCCCAGGATATTCGATGCCTGAAGACAGAACCATGCCTTTTTGATAATCCACATCATTCAAAATAGTTTCTAATATCTTCGATTCACAGCTACTTTTGGTACAGGAAATCTCAACGCCACTTTTACTCACAAACTCCTGGCTTTCAATTATATTCTTCATTTAAACTTACCCTTTAAATTACCGTCAACACGTTTTAATGCATTTGAGCATCGTGTAACGGTACTAATACTTACCCCAATGGATTTTGCTACATCTCGCTGAGACATATTGGTATCAATGAGTGCGCTTGTTAATAAGACACGTTTTTCTAGTCTCTGTCTTTCTTCTGCCGTAAACAAAAAATCACACAGGGCACTCATTTCACTTTTGCTTTTGGCTTCTGATAAAATCGTAATTAATTTTCGCCAACTAACATTATCTATCACCATGCCTCCGATAAGAATAAATTGTAATAGTGTAACGGTACATAGATACAAAAAAAACATCAACCTATCTTTGCGAATTCTTCCAAATTTTCTCTGGAAATTAGATTTTCGGCAAAATAAACTATATGCTTATAAGTAAGCTACTAGTTTTGCTTGAGTGCGAAACATCCTTGGGTCAACACTACGAAAAAAGGAAGCTTGAAACTTGGTCGGCGTGAAAGCTCCCGCGGCAAAGCGAAGGAGAATCCCGAAACCTTGATGATCGCTCCCGCATTACTCTCTCCGACTCTCGTGATTTGTAACAGCCTCGGCCTAATTGGTAGCTTCTAATTCTGACAGTAGCCTTTAATTCACACTATTATTTCACACCATCGATACCAAAAACATGCTATGATTAGCCTCGTTAACTGGCAAACTGTTTAAGAGATTCTTATGAATGCATTGAAGCAAAACCTGATTCATCTAGTCATTATTATTGCGGTAGTGATCGTTGCCCTTTGGGCAAACCCTGCTCCAAAAGATGAAGTACATGGTATTTTTCTACCCACCACTGATGTTCAATATCCAGCAATTAATGCCAGCAATGTTGCCGTGTTATCATCATTGCCCGCGGCTTATACTAAAATCGGAAACATCCGAACCACCCTCCACTTTTCTGATACTTCTCAAGAAGCATTTAATAAGGACTGTCTTATCAGTACAAAATATGCCCGACAATTAGCAGGTAAAGCTGGCGCCAATGCAATCGTTTTTCAAAATGGCTGGTGTAGTAAGTCTGTTGGCAGTGTAGGACCTCTTGATGGTGTAATGGTTTCCCCCATCGCAATCCGTACAGTCACCGCTTAATATTTAAAAAATCGTCATGACCTCTAAAAAATTGAACATTATTTTTGCAGGGACGCCTGAAATTTCCGAAAAGGTTTTACAGGATCTCATTGATTCTCGGCATCATGTGATTGCGGCTTTAACGCAACCGGATAGGCCATCAGGAAGAGGCAAGAAATTAAAACTTTCTCCCGTTAAATTACTCGCTGAAAAAAAACATATCCCTGTATTACAACCAATTTCATTTAAACAAAACCCTGAAATAATTACGCAATTAGAAGCGCTTAACGCCGATATTATGGTGGTAGTGGCTTATGGCATTATTCTCCCTCAAACCGTCCTCGATATTCCCAAACAAGGTTGTTTGAATATCCATGTTTCGCTACTGCCTAAGCACCGAGGAGCCGCTCCCATTCAGCGTGCGCTATTGGCTGGTGACAAAGTAACGGGTATCACTATTATGCAAATGGATAAAGGACTTGATACAGGTGATATCCTACATACCGTCTCTTATGACATTGAAGATAACGACACATCTGAATCGCTCCATGATGCCCTTGCAGATATGTCTGGTGAAGCGGTAATTAAAATATTGGATGACATCTGTCTTGGCACTTTACATCCAAAAAAACAAAGCAATGAATCTACTTATGCTAAGAAGCTCACCAAAGAAGAGGCCAAAATTGATTGGCATCAAACAGCTGAGACCATTGAACGTAATATAAGAGGCTATAATCCATGGCCTGTGGCACACACGACGATAGAGGGGCAAACCGTAAAGGTATGGGCAGCAAGTATTAAAGGTGAATGCCTCGCAGAAGCCGGCACCATTCTCACGGTGTCCAAAGAAGGCATTGAAGTGGCCACAGCAACAAAAACACTTTGTTTGACCACACTACAATTTCCAGGCAAAAAAACCATGCATGTGCGAGATATTTTAAATGGTAAAGATCTCCACCATTTAGTCGGGCAAAAACTAACACCCCAGAATTTAAAGCTCTAAGGAATATAACTGATGAACACTTTGCTAATGAAAGCCTTGCCAATAAAAACCTTATTTATTATCGACCCCATTGAAACCCTCAACTTTTATAAAGATAGCTCCATCATGATGATGCAAGCAGCTCAAGAGAAAAAATGGCATGTTTTTTACGCAACGTTAGATGACATATCCGTACTAGATGGCACAGCCTTTGCCCTTGCCACTCAAGTTGAGGTTCATTCAACCCAACAAAATGATTATACTGTTTTGCATAACGAGCGGTATTCTTTAGAGCACTTTAAAGTCATTTTTATGCGCAAAGAACCACCTTTTGACCTTGAATATATCTATGGTACTTACGCCTTAGAATTAGCTGAAAAGAAAGGATCACTGGTTGTCAACAGCCCCCAAGCATTACGTGATGCCAATGAAAAATTCTTCATTACAAACTTTCCAGAATTAACACCCAAAACTTTAATTACACGCAGAAAATCAGATGTGAAGGCATTCTTGAATGAACACAAAGACATTATTTTAAAACCTCTTGATGGGATGGGTGGCGCGTCCATCTTTCGAGTAAAACTCAATGATCCAAACTTCAATGTGATTTTTGAAACCTTGACTAATCATGAACAACAATTTGCGATGATTCAAAAATTTATGCCTGAAATCACAGATGGGGATAAACGGGTTATTATCATTAATGGTATCCCCATTGATTATTGTCTAGCCCGTCTTGCTGCCAAAGGTGAGACTCGCGCCAACCTTGCTGCAGGTGGACGTGGTGAAGTCAGAAAACTCAATGAGATTGAACGTAAGATTGCAGAAACGCTTTCACCCACACTTAAAAAAATGGGGATTCTTTTTGCTGGTGTTGATATTATCGGTGACAAAATCACAGAGATCAATATCACCTGCCCCACATGTTTACGTGAAATTCACACTGAAACTGGCGTGAATGCCGCGCTATTACTAATGGATGCTATTGAGAAAAAGTTATCCCATTGACAATAAAACTCAATCACTAGAAGAAGTATGTTTATCTGCCGCCTTTTCTAAATTTTTGATATTTAAACTATTATTTAAGAACAACAGGGTGATTAATTTATAATCTTCTAGAGAACACCTTTATTAGCTTACATAGGACTTCCAGTGTTAAGTCACAATGAGATTTATCTAAAATCAGTGGTGGCACCAATCTAATAACATTCTGACAGGTAACGTTTATCACCATGCCATTACGTAATGCTTCTTTCTTTAGCTCACCACAAGGGCGATCCAATTCAATACCAATCAAAAGCCCCTTACCGCGAATGTCTTTTACGCAGCTTAGGTTTTTTAAACGTGTCCTTAATTCTTCTGTCAAATACAGCGCCATTTCCTTTGTGTGTTCATGAAATCCTGAACGTTGCATAATTTCTAATACCTTTAGGCTCACCGTACATGCCAAGGGATTTCCACCATATGTAGAACCATGATCGCCCACTTTAAAAATATTGGCAGCCACACCTTTCGCCATGCAAACCCCAATAGGGAAACCATTGCCTAATCCTTTGGCACTTGCCACCACATCCGGCAAAACCCCTTCATGTTGAAAGGCATACAAAGCGCCCGTACGTCCAAACCCTGTCTGCACCTCATCCAACATCATCAACACATCATACTGATCACACAACGCACGCACGGCTTTTAAGTACCCCTCTGAATGTGGGCGCACTCCGCCTTCACCTTGAACTGGCTCAAGCAATACTGCTGTCACCTCAGTCGTTCTTTTCAAAAGCGTTTCCAACACGTTTATATCATCGAATTCACACTGTATAAATCCGGGCATCATTGGACTAAACAACTTTTTTTGCGCAGGATTATTTGCTGCCGAAAGGCTATTCATTGTTCGCCCATGAAAGGCGCCTTTCATGGTCACTATTTTTGGGTTTACATATCCTTTTGAACGACCAAACCTCCTCGCGATTTTCAATGCTACTTCAACAGACTCCGTCCCTGAGTTGCAAAAAAAGGATTTCTCCATGCCTGTTGCTTTAGCCAACGCACGGGCCAGTGCAATTTGAAGTGGGTTTATGACAGCATTTGAAACATGCATGAGCTTAACCGCCTGCTCTTTTAATGCTTGAATCACTTCTGGGTGAGAATGTCCAAGGTTCATCACAGCAATCCCTGCTAAAGTGTCTAGGTATTTATTGCCTTTATCATCCCACAACCAAACGCCCTCGCCTTTGACGAATGAAATATTTTCAGGATTATAGGTGTCCATTAAATATTGTGTTTTATCTATCATTTCAGGTGCTTATAAAGTTTATGTCTCTAGAAAACAAGTGTAAAACTTTAAAGAGTTATGGCAAGCCAATATAGACAGATTTTTCATCTCAAATCTCGCAAATTGAATCACTCTGTGCTAAATATTATAATTACTACACAATGAATCATCACAACATCCAATGAACGCACCTAAAAAAGATATTCATGAAACAAATAGTCTCGTACGTTGGGGGCTGTTGCTTGGTACGCCCTTTTTTGGCGTTCTCACCATTTTAATCCTCTTTATTGATTTTGAAATTTTACGAAATAGGGAAGTAACCAAAGATCTTTATTTTCGTATTTTATTATTTCTTGTAGCAATTGTTTCCTCTATTATCATTATTCGCAAAACGATTGAATACCTAGCGGCAATCCTCAATACCAAATACCTGACACGATTTAGCTTAAATCAGAATAACAATACTGATAGTAATTTTAACTTCATAAGTTTAATACCCTAATATATATAAAACCAAACACGCCTGCCAAATAACCTGTTAAGATCGGTGTGATAAATAAAAGACCTATAAAAGAAGAATTTATTTCTACTGCATTATTAGGACTCATGTTAAAAGATTGCACTAAAAAAAGAGCTAGTAAAGAAGTTATTAAACTATAAGAAAATCCAGTGGCTGCATTAAATGTCATTAAGTACTTGAATACTCTAGGGTTTTAGTAGGGTTATGTAAAATTGCTTCCATGACGATTACGTCTCCAAATATTCTTATTTTAAGTTTTGACCTATTAAAATTAATGATAAAAACTTAAAACTCTATTACAGCATTGATTAATGGTGCAATTATTACACAACAATTAGGTAAAAATATATGAAATTTTGAGTATCCGGAACAGAAATAGACTTATTGAAAATATGTAAAACTGTCAGATCCACTTACGGCAATGTCCCGTCAAGATTATTTTAAATTCAAGTAAATTACTGTACAACATATCTCAATATATGTCTTACTTCCAGCAGAACTTATCGAGTACTATTGACATCTGATATTTATAAAATCAAGGAAGGATGAAATGCCACAACGACCTATCAACAAATATACACACTATCATGCACACATTTATTTTAACGAAAGCACACTGAATCAAGCCATTGCCCTGTGTGAAAATGCAGGCGAGATTTTTGAAGTTACAGTAGGACAAATTCATGAAAAATTGGTTGGGCCACATCCATGCTGGAGCTGTCAAATATTTTTCACAAGCGATGTGTTTGAGGAGCTTATATCATGGCTTGATGCCCATCGAAGTTCCCTTAATATTCTCGTACATCCACTTACTGGGAATAATCTTGAAGATCATACAGTCTATGCATCTTGGTTAGGTGAAAGCACAAAACTTAATCTTTCAATTTTCCAAGCAAGCTAAAGTAATACTCTTAATTAAGCAATACCTACTTCATTCATCACCTTCAGCGCCAAGGGATGCACGTGACTCGGCTCTGATCCACCTATTTCTAATACCATACAAGTTGCAACAAAATAAGAGAGGGGTCTGAGCGTTTACGTTCATTCTAGTACTTTACCTGCGTCCCATTTGAAGACTTTTTACTATAAAAGCATACACTCCATCAACTATATAGCGTAACATTCATGACCAATGTGCTAAAAATTAATGGTTATAAATATATGAAATCACGAGCTGCAATTGCACTTTCTCCAGGGAAACCTCTGGTGATTGATGAGGTTACTGTTGAAGGTCCTAAAGCTGGTGAAGTACTCATTAGAATGATCGCAACAGGCGTTTGTCACACCGATGCTTTCACCCTTTCAGGTGCGGATCCTGAGGGAATTTTCCCATCAATTTTAGGGCATGAAGGTGGCGCTATTGTAGAAGAAATTGGCGCTGGTGTAACAACTTTGAAACCGGGCGACCACGTTATTCCCCTATACACTGCTGAATGTCGTCAATGTAAATTTTGCTTATCGGGTAAAACTAATTTGTGTCAAGCTATACGCGCCACACAAGGCAAAGGGTTAATGCCTGATGGCAGCAGCCGCTTCAAATTCGGCAATCAAACACTTTATCATTATATGGGATGCTCTACATTCTCAGAATATACAGTGGTACCTGAAATTGCCTTAGCAAAAATAAATAAAGCGGCCCCACTCGATAAAGTCTGCTTATTGGGGTGCGGGATTACAACAGGTATTGGTGCAGTATTAAATACTGCCAAAGTCGAGGCTGGCGCAAGTGTGGCAATCTTTGGACTTGGTGGTATTGGCCTTTCTGCGGTTCAAGGTGCGGTTATGGCAAAAGCTGAACGTATTATCGTGATTGACATTAATGAAGATAAATTCGAAATGGCAAAGATGCTCGGTGCGACAGATTTTATAAACCCTAAAAACTACGACGCCTCAATTCAAGATGTTATTGTTGATTTAACGGATGGTGGTGTGGACTATTCCTTTGAATGTATTGGTAATGTTGACCTCATGCGCAGTGCTTTGGAATGCTGTCATAAAGGCTGGGGTGAGTCTGTGATCGTTGGCGTTGCAGGGGCAGGACAAGAAATTTCAACGCGTCCATTTCAATTAGTGACAGGAAGGGTCTGGCGTGGAACAGCATTTGGTGGCGTAAAAGGACGCACTGAATTACCAGATTATGTAGAAAAATATATGAAAGGCGATATCATCATTGACCCTATGGTGACACACACGATGGGCTTAGAAGATATTAACAAGGCGTTTGATTTAATGCATTCTGGTGAAAGCATTCGCTCTGTTATCCTATTTTAATTAAGCTTATATGCCAGAGGTGAACATGGAAATTTTATCTGAAAATAAAGTTTTTGAAGGTGTTTTAAAACGCATCAAACACAGGTCAACCGCCACAAATTGCGACATGACGTTTGCGATTTATTTACCACCACAAGCCAAACATAAAGCTGTGCCAGTATTATATTGGCTGTCTGGCTTAACCTGCAATGATGAAAATTTTTGCCAAAAATCAGGCGCTTTAAAACACGCGGCATACTATGGCTTAGCCATAGTATGCCCTGACACAAGTCCTAGAGGAATAGATCTTGCTGGACAAGAAGATGCCTATGACTTTGGGTCGGGTGCTGGGTTCTATGTAGATGCCACACAAGCACCCTGGTCTAAGCACTATAATATGTATTCTTATGTGACTTCAGAGCTACCCAAATTGGTTGAATCCCAATTCAATGTCTCAGATAAAAAATCTATTTCTGGGCATTCAATGGGTGGACATGGTGCCTTAGTTTGTGCTTTTAAAAACCTAGGGCACTATCAGTCTATTTCGGCTTTTGCGCCAATTGTGAACCCTGCGGAGTGCCCTTGGGGAATTAAAGCATTTAGCGGTTATTTGGGTGACAATAAAGATAAATGGCTTGAATATGATGCTTGTCATTTAATTGCTTCTACAACAGAACATTTACCTCTGCTGATTGACCAAGGGGATAATGATGATTTCTTATCCCTTGAATTAAAGCCTCAAGCATTGATAACCGCCGCTGAAAAAGCAGGATACCCGCTAAAGTTTAGAATGCAAATGGGTTATGATCACAGCTATTATTTTATCGCTAGTTTTATAAAGTCACATATCAAACATCACGCCAAAGCTCTAGGATTAATCCATAATAGCCCTCGCTAGAATAGAACGGTTCTGTCGCATTAAAACTTTTGGCTCTACCGCAACAAATGTACCACTCTCAAACCGTTGCTGTCATTGGTCAGCGGCGCGTTACAGATCATAAAATCCGCAACAAGAAAGTTATTAATTCCGCTATTGGCATTGATAATCGGAGGCTTAATAACAGCAAGCATGGTCTGCAACCTCTTTTGCCAATGGCGCTAAATCTCTTGCTACGTCTTTTCCATAGAGACGAATATCAAATTTACCTTGTGCATCGAGGTACTTTTGATCGTATTCTTTGGTGTCAATAACACTCTCGCTTGATTGATTTGTGACAATTATGGATGTAGGCAATACTGCTGCTTTTTTATGTTCCGACTTAGCTGGTGGCATTACGGGAGAAATTATACATGTTGACTCGGGTTATCATAGTATTGGTATACCAGCACCAGAATAACAAATTTAGCATCTTCGGACACTTCCTCACGAAAAAATACAATCACACACCATCATAACAATCCCCAACAATTATTTATCTCGTAGGTGGGTGGTTTAGTGGTATAATATTTATATAAAAACGATAATAAAATAGAAAATTGAAACTGACGAAATCACCCTCACCAATAACCAAACTAGACAACCTAATGGTACGTCATGACACGCCCCTGCCCTCTTACGAATTCACCGAACAGGAAAATAGCCAGTGGCAAGTGACCTGTTCCATTCCAAGTTTAGAGATCAAGGAAACCGTCTCAGACGGTGCAAGGTACGAAGTGAGGGAGTTGGTCGCTGAAAAGGTGCTTGGTGTTGTTGGGGATATGGGTGTTTTGATTAGAAGAAAAAAGGAAATAGATATTGGATAAGCTAAAGATGAATAAAAAAAGCACAGAATTTTTTTTAAAGACATTGGATGGCTACGGTGATCTGGTTATTAGAACTGTACCAATGCCATCAGACTGTAATCACGGTGGAACTGTATTTGGTGGATGGCTATTAAGTCAAATAGATGTAGGTGCAAGTATCTCAGCTATTTATCATTGCCAAGGTAGAGTTGTAACTAGGAGCGTAAAAGATGTCGAATTCATAAGACCTATACATGCCAGCAGCTTAGTTGATATATACACACGTCCTAATAAATTTGGTCGTACCTCTGTCACATTAGATGTTCATGTTTTCATGACTGATGATAATGTAAAAAATGAATTGGTAGCAACAGCAGAGCTAGTCTTTGTAAAAATATCTAGTGATAGAGAGCCAACGCCTATATCAAATAATAAGGAATATGAATGACAATCGCACAAAGAAAAAACACAAAAGTCGAGATTGAGAAGATTGAGGAAATTTCGTTGCTAAAAAAATGGGTGGCTGCTTGATATGGTAAATGATACTTTTACATTAACATTCGATTGCGAGTTCATGCGTGATGGCAATACATGCTATGAGGTAATGACCGTACAACTTCCAAAAAACTATGAGAGCGAAGACCAAGGCAAAGGATCAGCTATTGCGATTGAGTCTGCTCTTGAATCGATTAAGACACAGAAAAGCTATGATTCATTGATTAAAATGAAGTTGAGAGAATGGAAACCAGATAACGATAATGGCGATGAATAAGAAACGTAAAGAAACCGGTTCAATTAAAGGCTATATTTGCCACGCTAACGAACCCTACCACCCTATTACACTTACAATACAAATTATTTGTTTTCTTTTAGCATTCATAGGAATTCCTCAATAATAATATTGATTCTTTCAGGCTGTTCTTGCACCAAAAAGTGACCACAATTTGGAATCCTCTCTATGGATAGATCGTCAACATAACCATCTAACCCAGATAAGCAGTCTATATTTAAAGCTCGATCTTGCTCTCCCCAGATCACAAGTGTTGGCACAGAGATGTTCAATGATTCCACATCAAAGTCTGGCATAAATTCAAAAAGCTCCCATTCGGGTGTTCTGGAATCAATCATTGGTAAATTTGTGGCGCGGTAGTAACCGAGCAGTTAAATCCATTTTACTAATTACTTTCATTGTCCCAGTCACACTCTCATTAGCAGAGATAAGTGCATTTTCACCACCCATATCCGTTTGAACCCAACCAGGGTGAATCATAGCAACAGAAATGTTGTTAGGCTTTAAATCAATCGATAAACTCTTTCCAGCAACATTGAGTGCTGCTTTTGACATTCTGTATCCATATCGCCCTCCACCACTATTATCAGAGATTGATCCCATCTTACTTGTAATGATGGCTATTTTAGATGGGTTTCTAAGATTTGATCGAAGAGCATCGACGACTCGTAATGTGCCGATAGTATTAATTTCAAAGTTTCTGATCATTCCCTCAAAATTCATCTGGTTGATACTGTCATTACACCATGCACCGGCATTATTAATGAGAATATCTATTTTGGTGTTCCCTATGTTTTTTTGAAGTTTTTCAGCACTGCTTGTTTGAGTAAGATCAATACCATCTATTATGGTGGCACCGGACGACTTCAATTCTTTAGATATGTTTCGACATG
>CAUZSH010000018.1:0-30341 GCA_963582935.1 Gammaproteobacteria bacterium | reverse complement strand
CAAGGGATTTGTGGCATTTTAATAATCGGATAAATCGAAAAATTCTATCGCACACAATAGCCATGCATGCAAATATTTACCTCGGTCGGGAATTAAATCAATTGGATGGAATTATTGGATAAAGTTGCACACGGGGTAAAGATATAATACTTGCCACACTTTTATTTTTAATAAATTTTTATACATAATGCATCAAAAGTGACGTAATAAAATATCCACCCACTAACAACCAAACAAATAAAACCGTTGCGAGTAAAATCGGCTTAATACCTGCCTGCTTAAACTTATCAATACCCGACTCCATCCCTAATGCCGTCATCGCCATGGTCAGAAGAAAAGTGTCGATTTGCGTAATTCCTGAAACCAGCATAGTCGGTAAAATATCCAAAGAATTAATACCTGCCATCACAATAAATAGCACTGCAAACCAAGGAATTACCACTTTTAGTTTTCCATTCGAGTCGCCATTTTTTCTACCCACAAAGAGCAACCCAATCATAATCATCATAGGTGCTAACATCATTACACGCGTCACTTTAACGATCACCGCTGTGTCAGCAGCCTGAGCACTCACTGCACTGCCTGCACCCACCACTTGTGCCACTTCATGAATCGTACCACCGGCATAAACACCATAGATTTCTGGCGTCATATTCAAAATTCCAGACTTATATAAAATGGGGTATAAGAACATTGCCAAAGTACCAAAAACTACCACCGTACCCACGGCAACGGCACTCTTATATGGTTTAGCATTCAATACAGACTCTGTCGCAAGCACCGCTGCCGCACCACAAATTGCACTGCCTGCTGACACCAAAATAGACGTATCTTTATCTAACCCAAAGAATTTTTGGCCCAAATAAGTGCCTAGGGTAAAGGTGGAAATCACAATCATAGCCGAAACTAAAAAACCATCTAAACCAACGGCTGCAATATCTTGAAAGGTGATTCTAAAGCCAAAAAGAATGATGGCAAGACGCAATATTTTTTTCGCACAAAGTTGAACACCAGGCCCCCAATCTTTTGGTAAATGTCCTCTTAAAGTATTGGCATATACCATTCCCAAGACAATACCGATAATAAGTGGGCTTAATCCCAGCCCGCTGACGAAGTCAACCTCTGAAATCCACATGGCAGCGACAGAAAAAAGGACGACCATCAACACGCCATTCAGCATTTTATTAGAATTCTTATTTAATATGTCCATAGTTTATTAATAGTTCTTTGTAAAATTGGCACAAGTATAGCCAATTTTAACAAATAAAAATAATTCATAGTTTTTATGTCTTATATATATGAAATGAATATCACAATATAGATTCCCACGGACCTGGTCCGTGGTGCTTGGTGGCGTAGCCGCTGCATAACTACGTTATGCCCAATTACAGATCTAATTCGATCTGACCTGAACCCTCTTTCCCGTGGTTCTCTGTCTTCGACCGTATAGGCTAGAAAGTCTAGTACTTCAGAAGCGATTCATTGGCATATCCAGACAACCTATCACCACCAGACAATCCGACTAACTCAATTAAAAAGGTTATTGCTTGAAGGTTAGCACCCGTTTTCTCAATCAACGAAGTTGAAGCTAAAGCCGTGCCACCTGTTGCCAGTAAATCGTCAACGATCACTACATTATCGCCTGGCTTTACCGCATCCTTATGTATTTCTAGTCTATCTGAGCCATATTCTAACGAATACTCTTCAAAATAAACGGCTCTAGGTAATTTTCCTGACTTTCGGATTGGCACAAATCCCACACCTAGCCTTTCGGATAAAGGGACACCAAATAAAAAGCCACGGCTCTCAATCCCGATAATAACATCTACTTTTATGCCCTTCGCTATGATCATTTGATAGAAGCATTCCACTACTGAAGGAATCCCCTTCGGATGGGCTAGCAATGGCGTAATATCTTGAAATAAGATCCCTTTCTTAGGAAAGTCAGGCACCTTGGCAATTAAAGCGCTAATTTCATCTACTGTTAAAAAAGACATGGTCTCCCTCAAGTTCTAAACAATAAAAAACCAGCCGGACATATAAATGTATGGCTGGTTAAGATTATAGTAAGCAAGAATGTATCGCGAAACTATACTTGTAATAGCATTCTAGCTGGATCTTCAATCAATTCTTTAATCGTTTTCAAGAAGCGAACTGAAGTGCCACCATCAATGATGCGATGATCATAAGACAATGCAATGTACATAATAGGACGAATCACAATCTCACCGTTTTGAACGACAGGACGTTCAACAATGTTATGCATCCCCAAAATGGCACTTTGTGGCGCATTGATAATCGGAGTGGACAACATAGAACCGTAAGTTCCACCGTTTGTAATGGTAAAGGTGCCGCCTTGCATTTCTTCTAATGAAAGTTTGCCATCACGTGCTTTAATCGCTTTCTCAACCACGGTACTTTCAATTTCTGCAAAAGATAATTGATCTGTATTACGAATCACAGGAACAACAAGACCACGCTCAGAGCCAACTGCGACCCCAATATCAAAGTAACCGTGATATACCACATCCGTACCATCAATAGATGCATTTACTTCTGGGAAACGCTTTAAAGCTTCCGTCGTCGCTTTGAGGAAGAAAGACATAAATCCTAGCTTCGCATCATGTGTCTTTAAGAAAAGGTCTTTATATTGCTTACGCATATCCATAACAGGCTTCATATCCACTTCATTAAAAGTGGTTAAGATTGCATTGGTTTGTTGCACTTCAACTAAACGACGCGCAATAGTTTGGCGCAAACGTGTCATTTTAACGCGTTTCTCTGGTCTATCACCGGTATATTCTGGTTGTGTAGCAACAGCCGCAGGAGCTTTTGATTCAACGGCAGGTTTTGCCACAGGAGTTGCAACATGTTGTGCCACATCTTGTTTAGTCACACGTCCACCTTTTCCAGTGCCTGAAATTTGTGAAGCATCCACATCATTGGCTTTAACGGCTCTTCTTACCGCTGGTGAAAGCGCTGCATGCCCAAGTACTGCATCCGCCTCAGGTGCAGGAGAGTCATCAGCTGTCGCAGGTGCTGCCGCTCCTGTTGTTACTTTGCCGATCACTTCATTCGAGAGAACCGTATCGCCTTCGGCTTTCACACATTCAATCAGTGTGCCTGCTACAGATGCTGGCACTTCCATCATCACTTTATCTGTTTCAATTTCAACAATGGTTTCGCCTTCAGCAATCGCATCACCTGGCTGTTTATGCCAAGTTGCGATCGTACCTTCCGAGATAGACTCAGGAAAAGAAGGTGCCTTTAATTCAGAAACCTCACCACCTTGAGCTGGTCCAGGTGCAGATACTGTCGCAGGTGCTGCAGCGGCTTCAACTGGAGCACCATCAGTAATTTTCCCAATTACTTCCTCAGATAAAACTGTATCTCCTTCATTTTTAGTAATCCCGTCGATAATACCATCAGCAGGAGAAGGCACTTCCATGACCACTTTGTCTGTTTCAATTTCAAGAATCACTTCATCTTGAGCAACCGTATCGCCCTCTTTTTTATGCCATGTGGCAATCGTACCTTCCGAGATAGACTCAGGAAAAGTAGGGACTTTTATTTGTTGAGACATATGTATATTTCCTTATTTTATTTTTTTGATAATTTTAATGCATCATTCACAAGCTCTGCTTGCTGGGCATGGAATAATGATGGATAGCCAACAGCAGGTGCCGAAGATGCTTTGCGTCCTGCATAGCTAAGCGTCTGATCTTTCACAAGTATTTTCCTGATCTCATGTTGAATCATACGCCAAGCACCTTGATTTTCAGGCTCTTCTTGCGTCCAAACAATATCACTCACATGCGCATACGGCTTTAAAATAGCTTTAATATCTTTCACTGGGAATGGATAAAGCTGCTCGAGTCTGATAATGGCAATGTCTTTGATATTTTTCTCATGGCGCCTTGTCAATAAATCGTAATACACCTTACCAGAACAAAGCAGTACACGGGTGACTTTTTTAGCGTCAATTTTTTCACTTGCAGGCTCTGGCAAAACATTATAAAACTGTCCACTGGCAAGCTCATCTATAGTTGAATGCACCATTGGGTGACGCAATAAACTTTTTGGTGACATGACAATTAATGGTTTACGAAGTGGTCGCACCATTTGGCGACGAATCATGTGAAACAACTGTGCGGGTGTTGTGACATTACAAACCTGCATATTATCATTGGCGCATAATTGCAAATAACGCTCTAAACGTGCAGAAGAATGCTCAGCACCCGCGCCTTCTTGCCCGTGTGGTAAATACATCACCAAACCACATAAACGTCCCCACTTTTCTTCAGCAGAAGCAATAAATTGATCAATGACTACTTGTGCCGTATTGGCAAAATCTCCAAACTGAGCCTCCCAAATCACTAATGATTCAGGCGCAGAACAGCTATAGCCATATTCAAAGCCAAGCACACCATACTCTGATAGCACAGAATCAATAATATGACACTGTGCATTTTCATTTATATGTTGTAGTGGAATGGTTTCACGCAATTCAGTATTGGTAACATCATAATTATGTAATACCGCATGACGATGTGAAAAAGTACCCCGTCCAGTATCCTCACCGGATAAACGTAGATTATAACCTTCCTCTAATAAAGTCGCATAAGCCAATAGCTCAGCAAAACCCCAATTTCCTTCAATCTCACCATCCGCCATTTTTTTACGATCATCGTAAGCCTTGCGAACTTGAGGTTGTAAGGTTAATCCCTCAGGTAACTCACCTAAACGATGCGCCAATGCAATTAATTTCTTTTTATTGTATTTTGTAGAAACTTTTTCATCCCATAGATGACCGAAGTATGGTGACCAGTCCATTAACAGCTTATCTTGCCTTGGGTGTTCTGTATCAGAAATCCCTGCAACGACTTCACCTTTATCTAACTTTTCACGATACATGCCGAGAATACCCTTTGCATCTGCTGCGGTAATCACTTGCTCAGCAACCAATTTATCTGCATAGATACCACGCGTTGTCGCCAATTTTTTAATGATGCTGTACATCATAGGCTGTGTGCCTGTTGGCTCATCTACTTCTTGATGTCCATGACGACGATAACAAACCAAATCAATGACCACATCTTTGTTAAAGGTCATACGATAATCCATCGCAATTTCAGTGACTCTCAAGACAGCCTCAGGATCGTCTGCATTTACATGAAAGATCGGGCATTCAATCATTTTTGCAATATCAGTACAATACAAGCTACTACGATTATCTTCACGCTTATTGGTGGTGAAACCAACTTGGTTGTTGATCACAATATGTAATGTACCACCCGTGCCATAATAGCGTGTCTGAGACAATGCCAGTGTTTCCATCACAATGCCTTGTCCACAAAATGCGGAATCTCCATGAATTTGAATCGGCAGTACTTGTTGATAACCCTGTTCACCTCGGCGATCTTGGCGCGCCCGCGCAGAGCCTTCAATAACCGCATCCACGGTTTCCAAATGAGAAGGATTAAAGGCAAGCGACAAATGTACATCATCTGTGGTGGTTTTATGATAGGAAGAAAAACCCATGTGATATTTCACATCACCCGACAGTAACAATTTATCTTGGCTCCCTTCAAACTCTCTAAAGAGACTCTCAGGTGACTTGCCCATGATATTCACAAGCACATTTAATCGACCACGATGCGCCATCCCAATAATGATTTCTTTAACTTTATAACCACCTGATTTTTCAATGATTCCATTTAATGAAACAATCAAACTTTCGGCACCTTCTACAGAAAAACGCTTCTGCCCTACATACTTCATGCCTAAATATTTTTCCAAACTTTCAGCCGCACTTAAGCGATCTAACAACCACCTTTTTTGCACTGAAGGGACAGGTTTGTTCTTAGACTCAAAGCGCTCACGGATCCACATTTTTTCAGCCATATCGGTCAAATGCATATATTCCACACCGATGGAGGCACAATAGACACTTTGTAGCTTACTAATAATATCTTTTAATTTTGCAGGTTTATTCTCAGAAAAAACGCCCACATTAAAGGATTCATTTTGATCTGAGGACTGTAACCCATGAAACTCTGGTTCAAGTTCTGTTGCTTTTTCAGTATGAATCAACCCTAGCGGATCAATTTTTGCCATCTTATGACCAACATAGCGATAAGCATATACAAGATCCATCACCGCTGAAACTTTGTTTCCACCATCAGGAAAATTACCACCCATGTCTGCCGCTGCTGCCATTCTTGCAACGCGAGGGTGTTTTGCAAGCTCTATAAAATCTTGTCTAACTTGAGCGTGTGAGACTTCATGTTCACTGCCCCTAATACTATCAAAATAGTTTTTCCAACCCTCATCAATACTATTTGGGTCCTCTAAATATTGTTCATAAATATCATCTAGGTAGGCAGCACTTCCCCCTGAAATTTGAGAGGACTGCCAAAGTTCTTCCATTGAGGCTTCATCGTGTTTACTCATAATCGATAACCTTTTATACTGAATTTTTTAACATTTCGGATCTAAGTTTTCCAATTGCTTTGGTTGGGTTTAAACCTTTAGGGCAAACACTCACACAATTCATAATGCCTCTGCATCTAAACAAACTGAAAGGGTCTTCTAAATCCTTTAAGCGTTCAGCTTTCGCTGTGTCACGGCTATCTGCCACAAAGCGATATGCTTGAAGCAAACCAGAAGGTCCAATAAACTTATCAGGATTCCACCAAAAAGAAGGACAAGCTGTTGTACAGCAGGCACAAAGAATACATTCATATAAGCCATCAAGCTTCGCACGATCTTCCGGAGACTGTAGTCTTTCTTTTGCAGGTGCTTGCGCTTCGTCAGTGATTAAATACGGTTTTACTTTTTTATAATTATCATAGAATTGATTCATGTCTACAATCAAATCCCGAATCACAGGAAGACCAGGAAGCGGACGTAAAGTCACCGTAGAGCCAAGCTCACTAAGCGGCGTAATACAGGCTAAACGGTTTTTACCATTAATATTCATTCCATCTGACCCACAAACTCCTTCACCACAAGAGCGACGAATGGCAAGCGTTGGATCTTCATCTTTAATCATTTCAAGACATGCAAGCACTTTGGTACTTGGCCCATCAACTTCTAATTCATAGTCCTTCATGTAAGGTTTTTTATCTACTTCAGGGTTATAGCGATATACTTTAAAATTAACCTTCATCATCAATACTCCTAGTATGATCTTACTTTCGGCTGGAAAGCTTCTATATGATGAGGCGTCATATTAACCTCACGCTTCTCAGCACGATCCCCATTTAGGAAATAAACACTGTGCTTTTGCCAGTTTTCATCATCACGTTCCGTAAAGTCTTCACGAGAATGCGCCCCTCGGCTTTCTTTTCGAGTCAAACCAAGTTTTGCTTCCGCCATGGCACATGCCATTAAATTATCTAGCTCAAGCGCTTCAAAGCGTGCCATATTAAAGACATTACTATGATCTTCTAAGGTTGCCTTGCTAATGCGCTCACGCAAATCTTTTAATGTTTCTAAACCTTCTGCCATAGTTTCTTCTTTTCTGAAAACACCAAAGTCATTTTGCATGGCTTTTTGCAACGCTTTACGAAGATCTGACACTTTTTCACCGCCTTTGTTGGTATCCCAACGCTTTAGACGCTCCATTGCTTTTTCAATATCTGCATCGGTCGCTTCATGCGTCGGTAATCCACCCTGAATAGCTTCTTGCACATGAATCCCTGCTGCTCGGCCAAAAATAACCAAGTCAAGCAATGAGTTACTACCCAAACGGTTCGCGCCATGCACTGAAACAGAAGCGCATTCACCAACGGCGTACAAACCTTCAACCGTCACGTCTTCATTATCAGCACTCATCGTTAGCACTTGGCCATGCATATTGGTTGGAATTCCACCCATAATATAATGTGCGGTTGGCACCACGGGGATAGATTCTTTTTCTGGATCCACACCTGCAAAGGTTTTTGCAAGTTCTGAAATACCTGGGAGACGTTCTTTAATAATGGCAGGGTCTAAATGCGTCAAATCTAAGTAGACACAATCTACACCGCCAAACTTACCACCACGCCCTTCACGAATTTCTTGCTGTGACGCTCGAGAAACCACATCACGGCAAGCTAAGTCTTTTGCGTTTGGCGCATAACGTTCCATGTAACGCTCGCCATCTTTATTACGTAATATACCACCTTCGCCACGACAGCCTTCAGTTACTAAAACACCCGCACCGGCAATGCCTGTTGGATGGAACTGGAAAAATTCCATATCTTGTAATGGGAAGCCTGCACGTAATACCATGCCCATGCCATCACCCGTATTAATATGTGCATTAGTGCTAGATTCAAACATACGACCACAACCACCAGTGGCTAAAATCGTTGCTTTTGCTTTGAAGAAAACCAGTTCGCCTGTTTCCATATTCATGGCAATTACGCCGGCAACTTTGTCTTCGCCTGACTTCACAATGTCAACGGCATACCATTCATTAAAGAAATTGGTATCATGCTTTAAATTGCCTTGATACAACGCATGCAACAAAGCATGCCCTGTTCTATCTGCCGCTGCACAAGTACGGCTTGCTTGTTTTTTCACATCGTAATTTCGTGACATACCACCGAATGGGCGTTGATAGATTTTACCATCTTTTAATCGAGAAAATGGCAATCCCATATGTTCAAGCTCAATAATTGCCTTCGGGGCATTCATGCACATATATTCAATAGAATCTTGATCACCAATATAATCTGATCCTTTAATCGTATCATACATATGCCAGCGCCAGTCATCGGCAGGCAAATCATCCGTTTCATCATCCACATTGCCTAATGAAGCAGCAATTCCACCTTGGGCAGAAACTGTATGTGAACGTGTTGGAAAAACTTTTGAAATCACAGCAACGTTTAATCCAGACTGTGATAATTGATAAGAGGCGCGCATTCCTGCGCCACCGGCGCCTACGACTAAGGCATCAAATTCCTTTATAGCTATCTGCGTCATAATAATCTTTCCTTAAGCCCATAATATTTGAATGACCCAAGCAAAACAGGCAACATAGCCTAGAATTGCAAGTGTTTGAATAGTTCCACGAATCATGGCGCAATGAATATAGTCCGTTAATATGGTCCAAATCCCTATCCATGTATGCGCTAATAACGACAATACCGCTAGCACTGTAAAGACTTTCATCCAGCCACAAGAAAATAATGACTGCCATACTTCAAAAGTCACACCATTGCTGCACAGGATGAAACCCATAACAAACAATATATATACTAATAATATAATGGCGCTGACACGTTGGATAAACCAATCATTTAAACCATTTTTACCCAGTGATGTAATCATGTTACTTACCATATCCATACTCCCCATAATACTGCGGCTATAACCCCTAAGATAATCACTAATGCAGAGGTTGCTTTAGCAACACACATAGATTCACCAGTGCCGATATCCATAAATAAATGGCGAATTCCCGCAAACATATGATAAGTGATCCCTGTTAGAAAGAACCATACTACGAACCCAACAAAGCCACTGGTCAAAGTTTCCTTTACTGAGGCAAACCCTGCTGCATCACGCAAAGAAACATCAAGCACCCAGATAATAAAGGGGATTAATACAAACAACAATACACCTGAAAGACGATGCAAAATTGAGCTTATTGCAGTAATGGGGAATCGGTAGTGTCGAATCGACCCTAATCCTATATTCCTTGGACCTGTTTGCTTCATGGGATAATGTTCTCCTTGGTTGAAATTAGATTGGCAAAAAACCTCTTACTTATTCTAGCAGAATAAATTTTGCATACTACCTTCTCAGGTAAAAAATTTACCTGAGAAGGTAGTATGCAAACTCCCATCCAAAATTTTCCACAATTTTGGTTAAGATCATGTATATTTAGCCTTATGTTAATAATAATTAATATAACAAAAACATGACGATTAAACTCATTGTAATACTCTTTGGTGGTGGTTTGGGTGCGGTGTGCCGATTCTTGTTTTCTGAAAGCATCTACAACCTTTGGGGACGCGCTTTCCCTTACGGTATTCTTGCTTGCAATGTTATCGGTTCTTTGATTATGGGCATATTGACGGCTTTATTTATCTATAAACTACATATTGGTGATGTCTGGAAAGCCGCTCTTCTTACAGGGTTTTTAGGTGGATTTACGACATTTTCAAGTTTTAGTATAGATACTCTCAATCTCATCAATGCCGGGGAATATATCAAAGCTGGAATCTATATTCTCTTAAGTTTGATTCTCACCTTAGGATTTGTCTTTATTGGATTTTTAATTGGAAAGAGTATCTAACCTATGACATATGACCCTCGAATTGCACCCCTGTTTGATATACCCACTCTCCGTGAAATCAAAGAAAAGCCTATGGTTAAACAACGGGAATATTTTGCAGCACAATCTGAAGCTTACCTAAAAAGCCAAGAGTGGCCTAAAGTCAATGTCTCGGAAATAAAAGTGGGCAATATTCGCTTTCTACATTACAAGCCCCAAATCAAAACACAAACGGCTATATTATATATTCACGGCGGTGGATGGTGTCTGGGCTCTCCAGAGTCCTATGATCACATCTGCCGCCACCTATGTGAGAAAACCAATGCTCAAATATTTTCTTTGGGCTATCGTTTAGCACCCGAGAATCCTTTTCCTGCAGCGCATAAGGATGCTTTATTTGCCTGTGACTGGCTGATAAATAATGCTGAAAATTTTGCCTTTGATCCGAATAACTTAACGATTATGGGCGATAGTGCCGGTGGGAATTTAGCAACCGTTGTTTGTCATGAGCGCGCAAGTGCAGGCAAAATCATGCCCATCGCGCACGTTCTTATTTACCCTGCCGTTGATCACAGCAAAACTTATCCTTCCGAGACAAAGTTTAATCACCCCAAATATCACCTGACTACACCTTGGTATAAAATGTTTAAAGATTCCTATTTAAACAATGAATCAGATGCACAACATCCAATGATTTCACCTATCTTATACCCCTCACATAAGGGCTTGCCAGACACCCTTATCCTTGCTGCAACCCATGACATTTTGGTTGATGGTATTGTTGCTTTTGAGAAAGATTTAAAACGTGATGGAGTGAATGTTGAAACCTATTATGATGAAACTATGTTTCATGGATATGTGGGATTAGTTGGTTTTTTTGATGAAGCATTGGTGGCAGTTGAAAAATGCGCTGAGTTTATTTGTAAGAAAACACCTGACTAGAAATCATTACTTACAATAAATAAAATGTAAAGTTACACAAGTTAGCTTGGTACTGATTTAAACAATTTTCTCTACTAACTTTATATGGTATATGAAAAAAAAGGTCATCAGTAATGAAAGAAACATCTAGTGCTTTTCTTGGGTGCCTTGTTCAAATTATTTATTTTCTTATGGGTCTCTTACAACTTGCAGCCATTATGGGCGGCATTGAAGATTGGTGGGGGTTTCCTTGGTGGGTTGCGATTTTTATTGCCTTCCCCGTAGCATATATTCCAATTGTAGGAACAATTGTAGGAATAATGGGAGCAATAGAGGCATTTGGGTGGTCTCCTGTAACGGCTATCACTCTCTTTTGTTGGCCATATATTATTTATATTGCCATGCTCCTCATTACAGGATCTTTGGCATTTTTAGGGAGTTCTCGTCAAAAATAACACAAATGGTTTAAACCAATTCCCCCACACAATCATGTCCATCAGCATCTATGATCCTGACTTCAACAAATTGACCTGCCTTTAAGCCTTTGTCCTTAATATTTTCAATGGCAACAATACCATCTACTTCAGGGGCATCATACTGTGAACGTGCAATAGCAATATCTTCTTCAATATCTACCATATCAATCAACACCTTTTGAACCAGTCCAATACGTTGCTGCAATAGCTCGGCACTAATCTGTTCTTGAACCGCCATAAATTTCTCTAAGCGCTCTTGCTTTACCTCTTCAGGAACCGCATCAGGCAAATCATTAGCGCGCGCACCATCGACATCTGAATACATAAAACAGCCGACTCTATTTAGCTTTGCCTCTTCCAAGAAATCTAATAGCGCTTCAAATTCTGCCTCCGTCTCACCAGGAAACCCCACTATAAAAGTGCTTCGAATGATCAACTCAGGGCACATTTTACGCCATCTCTTAATACTTTCTAAAGTATTGGCTGACTTGGCAGGACGTTTCATCAACTTCAGAATACGTGGGCTGGCATGTTGAAATGGAATATCTAAATAAGGAAGAATTTTGCCTTCTGCCATCAATGGAATAATTTTATCCACATGAGGGTAAGGGTACACATAGTGAAAGCGCACCCAAATGCCAAGCCTTGAAAGCGCGGTCGCCAAATCAAATAAGCGTGTTTGATAAATTTCTCCCTGCCAAGACCCCGCTTGGTATTTTAAATCTACACCATAAGCGCTGGTATCTTGAGAGATAATCAGCAACTCTTTCACTCCTGCTTGCGCAAGACGCTCTGCCTCTCGCAAAACCTTCTCAATTGGACGACTGACTAACTTACCTCGGAATGAGGGAATAATGCAAAAAGTACAGGTATTGTTACATCCTTCGGATATTTTTAAATAGGCAAAATGTCTTGGCGTCAATTTAATGCCTTGTTCTGGCACAAGCGCACTATAAGCATCATGCGCAATAGGGACATGTTTATGTACGGCCTCAACCACCGCCTCATATTCATGTGCGCCTGAAATCCCCAGTACATTTGGGTGTTCTTCCATAATCAGTTCTTTTTGCTTTCCCAAACAACCGGTGACTAGAACCTTGCCATTTTCAACCAAGGCTTCACCAATGGTTTCCAAAGATTCTGTGACTGCCGCATTAATAAACCCACAGGTATTGACCACGACAATATCTGCACCCTCATAATTCGGTACAACCTCGTAACCATCAGAGCGAAGTTTGGTTAAAATCCTTTCGGAGTCCACTAAATTTTTCGGGCAGCCTAAACTGACAAAGCCAACCTTTGGTACATAATGATGATGTGTTGTCATGAAATAATATCTCTTTCTTAAAAAATTAAATTTTATAGTTTGTTTTTAATTTTCGATGCTCAAAGCAAGGAAAATGTTGTCGCGTTCGTTCTAGTTTCTGAAGATCAATGTCAGTCGTCACCACACCCTCTCCAATCTCCTGTATGCCAAGCACCTCGCCCCAAGGGTCTACAATAACACTATGGCCATGCGTCATTTTTCCATTATCCTGATGGAAACCAGATTGATTTGCTGCAAGTACATAGCATAGGTTTTCAATAGCACGCGCTTTGATCAATGGCATCCAATGCACCATTCCAGTAGTGGAGGTAAATGCCGCAGGCAGACTAAAAATCTCTGCCCCTTCTTCACGCATTTTACGATAAAGCTCTGGGAATCTTACGTCGTAACAAATAGATAAGCCTAATTTACCAACAGGAGTCTCAACCACTTTCACCGCATTGCCAGGATAAAATGAATCCGATTCTCGATAACTTTCTTTCTCTGATACGGTGACATCAAATAAGTGCAGTTTATTGTACACCTCAACAACCTCGCCCTGATCATCAAACAACACCGAGGCAGTATAGACACGATCTGTTTTTTCAGGACACACCAATGGGATGCTTCCCGCCAAAATCCACATTTTTTTAGCTCGCGCAGTCTCTTTAATCAAGTTTTGAATTCTACCCTCTCCAATACACTCTTGATGTACTAGATACTCCTGTGGGTTTGCGGCAAAAAAAGCAAAGTTTTCAGGCAGCACAGCAAGCTTTGCGCCTTCACTGGCTGCTTGGCTTAATAGGCGCTTTACCGCCATAAGGTTAGGTCCAATGGCAGCGCAGGAATTCATTTGGATAACGGAAACTTTCGACATGATACTTCTCAACTTGGAAAGCAGATGTCGAAATTATACCCATTTTTTATGGGAAGATATAGAATCATTTACAGTCAATCACCCCTGCTTATAACGTAGATCCAACGTATTCGGGAAATTTGGGTTGTATTCCCTCGGTGGTATTGGACAATGTCCCGGCGTGTGCCCCATTGGCAAGAATCGTGACAAACGACGACCTTCTGCAGCATTATCATTGACCGGAATATCATCCTCATCATAATTTCGACCGCCTGGGTGCGCTACCGTATAAGTACAGCCACCAATAGAATGTTCACTCAATGTATCCAGCACATCAAAGACCAAGGGCGCATGAGCCCCAATAGTTGGATGCATACTTGAATAAGGAGACCACGCTTTATAACGTACCCCTGCGACAAAAATACCGGGCTCATTGGTTGCCTTCAAAGGCAAACGACGTCCATTACAAGTCACAACATAGCGATCTTCGGTCAGACCTCTTACTTTAATTTCCAATCGTTCAACGGAAGAATCCACGGCACGACTGGTGCCACTGCCGCCCATTTCTTCACCCATAACGGGCCACGGCTCAAGCGCCATTTTAACCTCAATAGTCATATCGCCCACTTGCATTTCACCATATTCAGGGAAACGGAAGGCAAAGAAAGGTTCAAACCATTCTAATTTAAAGTTATACCCTGCACCATTTAAAATATTTAACACATCTCGTACATCTTCACGAACAAAATGAGGCAGCATAAAGTCATCGTGTAGACGTGTACCCCAACGGATCAATTTTTGATGGTAAGGGTGTCTCCAAAAGTGCGCTACACAAGCACGAATTAATAGTGACTGTACAAGATTCATCTGAGCATGTGGCGTCATCTCAAATGCTCGCATCTCTAACAACCCTAAACGCCCACGATCACTATCAGGACTATAAAGCTTATCAATACAAAACTCAGCTCGATGTGTATTTCCTGTTAAATCAATCAACATATTTCTGAACAAACGATCCACCGTCCAAGGCTGTACACTATCAAGTTGATCAAGTTGATCAAAGGCAATTTCAAGCTCATACAACGAATCATGGCGTGCTTCATCAATGCGAGGCGACTGGCTAGTTGGTCCAATATACATAGACGAAAATAAATAAGATAAAGATGGATGATTTTGCCAAAACAACACCATGCTTTTTAATACGTCAGGGCGGCGTAAAAATGGACTGTCTTCGGGCGTTAATGCTCCCATCACAATATGGTTACCACCTCCTGTACCTACGCGACGACCATCTAACAAAAACTTATCTGTGGATAAACGTGTTAGGCGCGCTTCTTCATAAACCGTATTGATAATATGCTTCAACTCATCCCAATTTTCAGCGGGCTGAATATTCACCTCAATCACCCCTGGATCTGGCGTCACACTAAAGCTGTTTGTGCGCAAATCTCTTGGTGGCGTATACCCCTCCAGCACTACAGGAACCTTGAGCTTTTCTGCAACCAATTCGATACTGGTCATTAAATCAAAGTACTGCTCAATCAAAGAAAGTGGTGGTAAAAAGAGATGCAATACGCCATTACGAACTTCGGCACATAATGCTGTTCGGATTAAGCCATTTTCATCCTTAGCAAAAACAGGCGCTTTTTTTGCTTCAGCTCGACGGCTTTCAACCTCTGCAACAAAATGCCCTCTTGTTGGTAATTTGCCCACCTGCTCAAGTGCCACACGCTCAGGTGCAATTTCTTCATTAGAGTCATCACAGAAAGGAATGCTGTCCATAGGTAAACGCAACCCAACCGGTGAATCTCCAATGGCGAGAATCAAACTTTTCGTACGGAATTTCCAAGGATTACTGACCCATTGTTTTCTCGTCACCGAGTAGTTTAATGGTAAAACATAGCCTACAGGATCATTTAAGGTTTCTTCTAAGATTTTCTGTAATCGTTTACGCTCTCTTTTCTCATATAAATCACCTTTTAAAATATCCCCCTCTAATGGCAAAGATTGCTCTTTCCAGAGATAATAAGGTGTATCTTCTTTGGCTTCTAAAACATATTTTTTAGGGATCCCCATGGCAAGAGAAAGCTCGCGCATAAAAGTCTTAGCTGTATTAATGTCATGCCCTAAATCTTTTTCAGGATTTGCCAATAAATCTGAATTCAACCAAATAGGTAAATCATCCTTACGCCAATAACAGTTCATTGCCCAGCGTGGCAAAATCTCACCTGGGTACCATTTTCCTTGGCAATATTGTAATAGACTCCCCACGGCAAAGCGTTCTTTAAGGCGCAAAAATAAGTCATTGCCTAATTTTTTCTTATTGTCACTAAGTGCCGTATAATGCCACTCTTCACCAATTTTATCATCCAAAGAGACGAAGGTCGGCTCACCCCCCATGGTTAAACGCACATCGTTGCTGACAAGGTCTACATCCACTTGTTGACCTAATGCATCAATCTCTTTCCACTGCGCATCGGTATAGGGTTTTGTCACACGCGCCTCTTCCCTCACGCGCGTAATGGTCATTTCATGCTCTAAGGTTGATTCACATGCTTCTAAAGAACCACTAATTGGTGCAGCACTCGAAGGATTCGGTGTACAACATAAAGGGATATGCCCTTCACCTGTAAATAATCCTGAAGTGGCATCTAAGCCTACCCAACCCGCACCCGGTAAATAAATCTCGGTCCAAGCATGTAAATCGGTGAAATCTTCAGTGGTTCCAGAAGGGCCATCTAATGCCTTAAGGTCAGCGGTTAACTGAATCAAATAACCTGAAGCAAAGCGTGTCGCAAAGCCCAGAGATCGTAATATTTGACAAAGCAACCAAGACATATCACGACAGGAGCCACTGCCCAACTTCAAGGTTTCTTCACAACCCTGAACGCCTGGCTCCATTCGCAAAGTATAGTTTAAGGTGTGATGTAGTTTATGGTTTAAGTCCACTAGGAAATCAATCATTTCTTGTTTTGTCTTAATATCCACATTTTTCTTGATCCACGCTTCCATCAGCGGACCATCTTCTTTCACTTCGAGATAAGGAGAAAGCTCTTCTTTTAGCCCTTCTTCATACTTAAAAGGGAAGTGTTTGGCTGAATCCTCAAGAAAGAAATCAAATGGGTTAAATACGCGTGTTTCACTCACCATATTCACTTCAACCGCAAACTCCGTCACTTTATCAGGGAACACAACTTTTGCCAGATAATTACCAAAGGGATCCTGTTGCCAATTGATAAAATGCTCTTTCGGTGTAATATTAAGGGAATAGGACTGAATGCGGGAACGTGTATGTGGCGCAGGGCGCAAACGGATAGTTTGCATACCCAAAGAAATGGGACGCTCATAACAATAACGTGTTAGGTGATTTAAGTTTGTTAGGATACTCATATAGATTTGACTTATAAAATATGATAGCTAGTAACTAATAGTAATCTATTAACAAAATTTTTTCATCTTTTGAAAAGCAATATTTAAATTTGAGGACAATACGCGGCAATGCTACTACTTTTAAATTCAGATGCGCTCACCTCGCCATCTATTAAATTAAAGCCCCCTCACCTGCAATCCCATCGTCAATTCAGCTGGGGATTTGGCTGGTATCCCAATGACAATCAAGCTGCCATGATCGCTAAAGATCCTGCATCTCATACTAATGATGTTGTTTCTGATGCCCTATCTGACTGGTCAAGTTTTCGCTCCACAGTCTTCTATAGCAAGGTCATCCCTTCATCGAATGGCTATAGCCATCATGAAGCGCAGCCTTTTTCAAGAAGCTATGCCGGTCGTGACTGGGTTTTTGTGCATAACGGCGATTTAGACCGAAATAAACTTCAAGATATTGTGGGGGAAAATTCAAAATTTCTGGAGCCGCTTGGGAAAACAGATTCCGAGCTTGCCTTTTGCTTTCTACTTGAAAAAATGATGGTCACAGATGCCCGGAAACTGATTGAAGTACCAAACAAGACGATCCTCAACTGGTTTCGACAGCTTGACCCTTTAGGTAATGCCGATATATCGCTCACCGATGGCATGACGATGCTCACCTACCATGGGAAAAATTCACCAAAATCTTTTTTTTACACTCGCATCTCTCCACCTGGACACCCCACAAATTTTGATTCTACTCATTTCCGTTTGTCCCTCAATGATCCTCGGGATACTTATCGCACCACCTTTATGATTAGCTCAGAAGCTTTTAAAGGAGGCGCTTGGTCAAAGATGATCCCCGGACAGCTCCTGATCACACGCTATGGCAATATTATCTGGGATAATATGGGCACCAGCACGCCTCAAAAAGAGAAAATAGTGCCTGTACCACCCCCACTGATATATAGTGCCACCAATCTCTCTCCTATGAGTTCACAGCAAACCCAGCAGACTTTCCAATCCGTTGTCAATGCACGCTCCATCACCCATACCACTCGAGGAAAACCTTTAACTTATCGGATGTTTGATGTCTCACATATCACACATTACCATTACGATAAACCCGTTGAGCATAGCACGCACACCTTTAGACTCCAACCTCGTGAAGATTCCATTCAAGAAGTGGTGCACTCTAATATTAACATTTCTGTTCAAGGAGAGGCCATTCGTTTTGAGGATGTCTTTGGCAACAATACGCTTCACTACACCATTGACACCCCCTACACCGATTTAAAAATCCAGTCTATCTCACGGGTAAAAATCTATGAAACTCCCCCAGATGATCTCAGTCTCTCACTCAGAAAAGGAAAAATCCCTCTGGTATGGATGCCGTGGCAACGCCAAATGCTACTCCCCTACCGCCAACCTATTGAACTACCTGAAACTCAGCTTCGTGAGCTCACCGAATATGCCATGAGCTTTGTGAATCGTAATGATGGACATCCCATTAATACGATCAAAGACATCAATTCAACCATTTATAATGAATATGCCTATGTACCAGGATCTACAACATTAGATACCAATGTTTTTGAAGTTTACAGTCAAAGGGAAGGGGTCTGCCAAGACTTTGCCAACCTTCTCATTTGCCTTGCTCGATTGCTTAATATTCCTGCACGATATTGTATGGGCTATATTTATACGGGTGTTAATTACGCCAATAAAATTCAGTCCGATGCCTCCCACGCTTGGGTAGAAGTCTATTTCCCCTACCTAGGTTGGCGTGGATTTGATCCCACCAATGGTTGCATGGTCTCCAAAGATCATATTCGTATTGCTTGTGGCCGCCACTATGTGGATGCAACCCCAACCAATGGCACGATATTTAAAGGTGGCGGGGATGAAACACTAAAAGCTGAAGTGAAAATGGTGGAGATCAAATAATGGTTTTATTACCTTTTTTCTTTGGATTTGTTTTTGCGTTGTTTGACAGATTGGGGTAGTTTAGCTTTATGAAAATGGAACCCTCCAAGCACGATATTTTAATATTCTCAGAAATGGCAATTAAACACGTGCCCAGCATCCTCATTGGCATCGCGATATTTTTAATTGGCTGGATTGCCGCAAGCATTATCAAAAGAAGCATTATTCGAATAGGCAGAAAATCTCCAAGCAGTGAGACGGCGGCGATATTCTTAGCACACCTCTCTTACGTCGGCATCATGATTGTCATTGTCTTAACCTCATTATCCCAAATGGGCATTCCCATTACCCCAATTTCCTCCATGCTTGCAGGAATCTTAGTGGGGGTTTCCATGTCGCTCAAAAGCTCCGTGGGGAACTTGAGTTCAGGTATTGTCATTGCCATGTTTAAGCCTTTTCAGGTGGGAGAATTTATTACCGTAGGGACGGGGTCAAGTGCAGTCAGTGGTACCGTTGAAGGTATTCAGCTCTTCTTTAGCAAGCTTCGCACCTCAGACGGTCGAGAAGTCTCCATACCCAATAACCTTTTCATGTCTCGAGAAATTGGTAATTTTACCAACAACGAGTATCGGCGTAATGACTTTATTGTGGGGATTGGCTATCACAATGACTTACAACAGGCGAAAGACATTCTACAAAACCTCATTGATTCAGATGAGCGTATTCTAAAAGATATTGATGGCAAACAAGCCATTATTCGCACCAATGAATTGGGTACAGACAGCGTCAATCTTCTGGTACGCTACTGGACAAAACGCAGTGATTTCACCGAAGCAAATTGGATGTTAATAGAGTACACAAAGCTTGCTTTTGATCGAGCAGGCATTAATATCCCTTATCAACAGCGTGATGTACATATTCACCAAGCATCTAACACTTTACAGTAAAAAAAGTATTTAAGTCGAGACATGCACTATGATAAAAAATCTTCTTTCTCTTAGCATCATTTCAGGAATCTGCTTAGGAACCGCTTATTCTGCAGATTTGACCCCTGCACAAGTTGAGGCACAAGCCATGGCTAAGCAATACCAAGCACTTGCGGATAAATATCAAAATATGGCAAATGAATACCGTGCCAAGTCCATCCCTATTCCCACAACACTGGCAAGGGATGAGGATAAAAAAGACGAGAGCTCTGAGAAAGCACCCAGTAAGCCTAAAGACACCCAACCAGCTAATAGCGCTGCCGTCGCCACCGTTCCAACACCGCCCGCTTATAATCCATGGGCAGGCACCAATGCCTCTGCAGGGGGCACGAATAACACAGGGAATTCTGGTGGTCGAAACTTTAACAGTGGTTTATTTCTTTCTTATAGTCCAACACCTACTAAAGAGTATGGTTGGCTATTCACACTTAACAATACTTATCAATATTCTCAAACAAATGAAAATGGCAGCACGGCAAATAAATTTGTGCTGACGCAAAAAACCAATTATATGTTTAATGAATATAATGGTGTTTTTGCCAACGCTATCTATACCAATGATAAATTTGATACATTTAAATACCAAACCCAAGAAAACATCGGTTATACACGTCTACTCTATAAAAATGACAACGATACAATGAAGCTTGTTTTAAATGCCGGTCCTGGTTTCTTGCAAACAAGATCTGCTGCGACCAATGAATTTAAAAATGCACCTTCTTGGCTAACCCTGTTCACCTATAGCTGGAATATCACACCCGACACCACTTTTACTCAAACAGCTCAGAATACCCTTTCAAGCACGAATACCAGCAGCTTGCTTGTCTCAGCTATCACCACAACACTCTATAAACAGCTTGCCCTACAAACTTCCTTTCAATGGTCTTATGACTCAAAAGTGGCAGCCGATAAATACTCTGTTAATACCTTAACAAAATTGAGCTTAGTTTATAATTTTTAGCAATTTTCTGGGTACAACCTAAAAATTTCCAAAGATAGAAGACAACAACAAGAAAATCATTGCGCTAAAAAACATACAACAAGGCAAAGTAAGTAACCATGCGGTCGCCATCTTACGTACCACATTCCAGTTAATTGTGCCATTTGTGGTGTAGCCTGAACCCATAATAGAGCCTGATGCCGCCTGAGTGGTACTCACTGGTAAACCTACTTGCGTGGCGCCTAAAATAAGTAATCCAGAGCTCATTTCAGCCGCAAACCCATTAGCTGGCCCTAATTTTGCAACCCGCGTACTCAATGTTTTAATAATTCTCATGCCACCAGATAACGTACCCAGACCCATGGTGATGGCGCATAATCCAATCACCCAAAAAGGGATATGTTTCGCATCTGGCACTACCTGAAAACTAAATAGCGCCAAGGTAATAATAGACATGGTCTTCTGGGCATCATTTGACCCATGGGCCAGTGCTAACAAACTACTGGAAACCACCTGCATTTCTCGCACAAAATTATTTGCCTTTCGTGGCTGTCGATTACGATGTAATATTCTGATCATGATCACCATAAAAATCATTGCGAGAAAGAAAGCCATCACGGGAGATAGAAACATGGGAATAACCACTTTTACCACCAAGGTACCTATATTCACATCATTCATGCTACTGAGTGCAATCACCGCACCTACTAAGGAGCCGATCAAGGCGTGAGAAGAACTAGATGGAATACCAAATATCCATGTAATCAAATTCCAACTGATTGCCGCTAATAAGGCAGAAATAAGCACCAAATGAGACACAGCATTTGCATCTACCAATCCTGTACTAATCGTTGCTGCCACACTAGTTCCAATAAAGGCACCCAAAAAGTTAAAAATAGCCGCTAAGCCGAGCGCTTGATAGGGTGTGAGTGATCTTGTCGCAATCGGTGTTGCCACCACATTTGCCGCATCATGAAATCCATTGATAAACTCAAATAGCAACGCAACCACGATAATGGCAATTAAAATGGTCATCGCTATATCGCCTTGATGGAAACCATCATCGTAACATCACATAAGGTTTCGCTGGTATCAATCACCCCTTCCAGTGCCTTATAAATCTCTTTTAATTTAATTATCGTTAAATGGTCATACTGGGCTGCCTTAATTTTTTTCATTGCATCCCCCAAGTCATCAATCACTTTTTCATCAAACTCATTCACTCGGCAGCTTTCCACTTTAATCGCACCATGATCACTGGCTTTCAATGCTGCCATCACATGCATCAGACAAGTCGTAATGCTTTGTAACGTATTCACCCCTTGAATCAAACAATCATCCACTTGTGCATCAATCGCATAAATTTTTAACTTCTTGTTAATTTTGATGATCCGTTTCACTAATTTAACTTGCAGAGTAGAAATTTGATGAATATCCCCTCGATCAATGGGCGTAATAAACTGACTATTTAACTCATGTAATATTTCGCTATGAAAATCAACGGCTTTTTGCCTTAGTCCTCGAAGCTCCTTAGATAACTTCTCTGATTGCTTTTTATCAACCGTATTAATAATATCAGCCAACAGATCAGCAGCACGGTCCACATTCTCAGCGGCTTGAATAAATAGATCAAAAAAAATCTCCCCTCGACTGGGGATCACCGCTTTAATAATTCGTCGTAACATATCTCTTTTTTCCATGTAGACCATACAGGGCTCATCATAGTTCAATCTATTTATTTGTACAATAAATATAAGGAATCTGTCACATCATTTCCTGAGGATCAACATCTATCGTCCAACGCGCTGCCTTCAATTTATGCTTAGACACCTCATACTGAATAAGGTCTACCAATTGGTGCAAAGGCTGGCGTGTAACGGATTTAAATAACAGCATTTGACGGTAAAACCCTGCCGTTTTCGAGCGTAACCCAGGCAATGGCCCATAACAACTGATCTGATTTTTTAATGTTTCAGGCATCAAGATTTTCATGGTTTCCAGTAAATTGATAGCTTCTTGCAACGCTTGGGATTCTGCTCGTAACACAACCAAATAACCAAAAGGTGGCCAGTGCGCTATCGCACGCTCCTCCAGCACCGCTTGTGAAAAAGTGATATAACCCTCTTTCAATAACTTATCCAAAAGGTAATGTTCAGGGTGATAGGTTTGCAAATACACCTCCCCTTGCTTATCTTCACGTCCCGCACGCCCTGATACCTGTATAATTAACTGCGCCATTTTTTCAATCGCTCTAAAATCACCACTAAATAAACCACCGTCCACATTCACAATGCCCACCATAGTAACATTTGAAAAATGATGTCCTTTTGCGATCATTTGCGTACCGATGATAATATCCGCATGCCCACGGTGAATTTGTGATAAGGCAGATTCCAGCTCTCCTTTCTTGGATGTGTTGCTACGATCTAATCTCACAATGCTCTTCGACTTAAAATGATTTTTCAGATAATCCTCTATTCTTTCCGTGCCCACGCCAACAGGCGATACTTCTTCGCTGCCACATGCCTCACAGTGCGTCACGATCGGCACCGATGCTCCACAATGATGACAACATAATCGCTGTGGTGAATGATGCAAGGTGTAAGGTGCATCACAACGTTGGCACATACTGACCCAACCACAATCATGACACATTAAAGTCGGCGCATAGCCACGGCGGTTAATAAAAATAAGCACCTGACTCCCTGCCTCTAAATGTACCTTCATCTTATCTAACAGTTGTTGAGATAATCCCGCATGTATTGCCCCTTGTCGCATATCAATCAGGTAATGGTGGCAAGGCTTAGATTGCCCTGCTCTCTCCGTTAGGCGTAACCATTGATAGCGTCCTGATTGTGCATGTTGTAAGGTCTCAAGAGCAGGGGTGGCACTCCCTAAAACAATGGGGATATTTTCCATTTTTGCCCGCATAATGGCCACGTCTCTGGCGTGATAACGCACCCCACTTTGTTGCTTAAAGGATGCATCATGCTCCTCATCTAAAATAATGATCCCCAAATTTTTAAACTGAGAAAATACCCCTGAGCGCGTTGAAATCATCACTCCTGCTTTTCCTTCAGCAACCCATTGCCAATTTTGCAATCTTTCTTTATCCGTCATTTTTGAATGCATACATGCCACAGGTATTTCAAATCGCGCCTTAAAGCGACTCAATATCTGTGGCGTTAGGCTAATTTCCGGCACCAAAACCAAAGCTTGCTGACCTTGTGCCAATACAGATTGTATGGCCTGAATATAAACTTCCGTCTTACCACTTCCTGTTACGCCATGACAAAGCAAGACCTGAAAAGTATTCAAATAATGAATAATTTGCGCAATAGCATTTTTCTGAGCTTCTGCCAATTTAAAATTAACGCATTGAGGTTTCAAATTTTTTTCAAGGCTTATCTCAAACTCATCTACCGACAGCCATCCTTTTGTTATTGCGCTGTCGATAGTCACCTTTTGAATATTGCTATGCTTTAGTTCAGCTGCTGATAGACCATTGGGATATTGCTGCAACAACTGCAGTAAAACTCTCTGCTTCGTCGCATTTTTAGGAAGCCCCTCTATCTGAACATCTGACACTGATTGTGAAGGGAGATAGGTTTTGATCATCTCTGCTTCATAATGCTTGCCCTGCATAAATAAAGTGGGGAGCCCTGTATTTAAGGCTACATACAAACGACAATGGTAATACTTGGCCACCCACGCTAATAAATTTAGCAGTATTTGTGAAATGACAGGTTTTTCATCTATTAGGCCGTCAACAGATTTTAGCTTATCAATAGAAAGGTCAGAATGATCTGCCACCGCCACGACAATACCAATAGCACGACGATTTCGTAACTTTACCGCAACCCGACACCCAATATAACACTCAGGAGAAAGACACATTTCAGCAATGAAAAGGTAATCTAATCCACCATCAAAAGGTCCAGAAAGAGCCACTTTCATTATTTTCATCTTGTCACCGAGATCCACTACCTGTCTATAACCCAACCCTTATTCTACCCGTACTTTCCCCGCTCAGATAGCCAAACATACTCTGCACAAATAAGACATTATTTGACACAAACTGACACAGTTAGAAATAAATTGTTTACATTTTGTGTTGCATGCCTAGCATATATTGTGTTTATATAGACCTCACTTTATGAAAAAATTAAATTTTTCATATCGAAATATTGCATATTAACTAAAGTAAGGATGACTTTATGGACCAGAATAAAATTGGATTATTCTCTGTTATTATGATTGCTGTCACATCAATGATTGGATCAGGGTGGCTGTTTTCAGCACAACTTAACGCACAACTTGCAGGAAACTATGCGTTTATCGCATGGATGATAGCGGCCGTAATTGCTATTACTATTGGACTTTGTTTCTCCAGACTTTGTGCACTTTTTCCAGAACGCGGTATTAATGCAAAATGCACCTCCATGAGTCATGGTAAAGATTTTGGGATGATTTTTGCGTTTGCGATTTGGTTCGGACTACTTGCCATGATTCCAACAGAAGCACAGGCAACTACACAATATCTAAGTCCTTTTGTTCATGTTGTCTCTCTTTATGACAATGGCTCCCTCACCATTGCTGGAAAAATATTTGCTCTCTTGATTCTGGTGATTTATTTTGCTATGAATTATTTCGGCATTAAGCTTTTATCAAAAGTGAATAATATTACAACGGTCTTTAAAGTCGCCATCCCGGTACTCCTTATCATTGTTTTACTGGCTGCACATTTTGATTCTACAAACTTTGCAGTGGATGCCAATGAATATAGCCTTGGCACGATCAAAACTGCTCTGATTGGAGCAGGTTTGATCTATGCATTTAACGGTTTCCAAGTGGTTGCCGCTTTTGCCAGCGAAATTAAAAATCCAAAACGTAACGTACCACTTGCGATTGTTATCTCTATTTTGTTTACGCTCGGCATCTACATGTTATTGCAACTTGCCTTTATGGGTGCTATTCCTGGTGATATGGCTGCTAATGGTTGGGCAAACTTAAACTTTAATAGCCCACTGGTAAATCTTGCGATGCTGTTAGGTCTTAACTTGATCGTTATAGCCTTAATTGCGGACTCTATCATGAGTCCATCTGTCACAGGGATGACTTATTTAGGTGCATGTTCTCGTATGCTATATGCCATGGCTGAGCAACGTCAAATGCCGCGTTGGATTGCAAAAATTTGCCCAACACACAACCTTAGCAAACGTTCATTAGTTATTAACTTCATTATCTCAGGGATCATTCTTTTTAATAGCTCAAACTGGGCAGCATTGATGGTACTGACGACTGCTTTTAATATTCTAGGTTATATTGGTGCACCGCTTGCACTGGCTGTACTAGATAGAAAAAGACGTATGCTTTATGCCATAGTTTTTGTCATGCTAGGGCTACTGTTGAGTACGCTTAGCATCACAGACTTTATTCTAAGCAATGCTGCAATCACCGTCATGATGTTAGTTTATGCTGTTATCCAAATAAAAAATGGTAAGCAGTTTAATGTTCGAAGCCTAGCATTTGTAGCTTATCTATGGATCTTAATGTTTGCGGCACCTTACAGCTTGGCAGTGATCGCACTTTCTCTTATTTTCTTCTTCTATGCAACCAGCAATCGCTTTGTGCAAAAGTCACAACAGATTAATAATGCTTCGCATGGTGCAGATGCAAAGGCAGCCACTGCTTCAGCATAAAAAAGCCTTACTCTAACATCATATTTATAGGTATGCTTCTCACCTTCTGCTAATATCAGCAATGAGGAGGACATACTTATGCAAAAGAATCAAATTACACCTTATGCCATTATTTGTTGGTTTATGGCACTCCTCTTTGCCTTAATGCAGTTTGATCTGCAAATGATTCAAGGCTTTTTTACTTCAGAGCTTTCACAAGAGTTCAATTTAAATCATGTGGGCATCGCAAATTTATCTTCTGCTTTCTTTTATGCTTACTTGGCTTTGCAAATCCCAGCTGGACTTCTTTTTATTCGCTACCCACTGCGCTATATCTTAACCATATCATCCCTACTCACAGCACTTGGGTGCTTTGTTTTTGCACAAGCTGAATCAATACAAATTGCCTATCTTGGGCGTATCATGATGGGTGCAGGCTGCGCCTTTGCTTATGTTGGGTTACTGGTCGTCATTAACCAACTATTTCCTGCCAAATATTTTCCCTTCTTACTTGGGCTATCCGAATTTTTATCTATCTCAGGTGCGGGCATTATGGAAAATGGCTTTGCCATCTTAATCCATGACTACGGTTGGCGCCACACACTTGTTTTTTCAAGCATAATTATGCTTCTCTTAGGTCTTTGTTATTATTTCTTATTTGCCAAACTGCGCCATCAAAGTCATTATATCGAAGAGAGCAAAACTTCAATCTTTACAAAAATTCGCCAAGTATTATCTAACAAACCAATTCTCTTAGCCTGTATTTTCGGTTTTGGAATTTTTGCTATCTCCAGTGGCTTGGCTACACTATGGGCTGTGCCACTATTAAAATCAGCTTATCCTTTCGTCTACAACACAACAAACCCAGCCGCCACTGCTGCGAGTATTGCACAAATGATTTTAATTGGTATTGGTGTGGGAAGCGTTCTGATTGGGTGGTTGTCAACCCGATTCAAACTGGCAAATATTATGCTGATATGTGGCATTATCACTTTGGCAATTATGATATATATGATCCTTATAATGATTGAAACAAAGCTTACCATCGCCCTGCTTTTTTTCTTGATTGGGATGACTTGTTCTGCTTATATCTTGTCATTCTCTATTGCGCAAAAATATGCTCGCCCTGGAAATGAGGCCTTGGCTATCGCCATCACTAACCTTGTCATCGTCTCTGGAAATATCATTTTACAACCACTGATTGGCTGGCTACTTGATTGGCATAGCATCGCTGTGAATGGTGCAGTTCAAGCATTAACGGTCAGTGATTTTAATTTTGCACTCTGGGTACTTCCTGTGGTTTTTGCATTGGCCTGTTGGAGTGCTTTTGCTTTACGGAAATATCCATAAATTCTGTTAGATAGGTGAATAAAAACGAACCAAATGGCGCTCTGCTTCTAAAAAAGGTACCTTCAATGGAATACTTTCCACTTCTTTTATTTTAAAGCTTTCTAACTCTTGTGCCAATAATTGTCCTTTCATCGCTAAGAATTGGCCATTCTCATTGGGTAAATGTTTACAGAGATCATAGAAATTATCTAATGAGGTAAAAGCGCGAGAAATAACATTATCAAACTTCTCTTCTGGCTGAAATGCCTCTACTCTTGTTTGCATTGGGAAGATATTCTTAAGTTTCAAACTATATTTAACGTGGTTCAAAAATTTTATTTTTTTACCAATACTATCAATCAGTATAAATTCATGTTCAGGATATAGGATAGCTAATACAACCCCAGGTAAACCTCCACCCGTTCCCACATCTACCGTACGCTTTCCAACTAAGTAAGGCGCCACACTCAAACTATCATATAAATGTAAGACAAGCATTTCATCAAAATCTGTAATGGCCGTCATATTATAAGTTTTATTCCACTTTTTAAGCAATGACAGGTATTCCAACCACAATGTAGTTTTCGCATCACTTGCCTCAAGTTTTAATAAGGGCAATGCTTTTTTAATTTGAGTAATATGTGAAGTGGCGTTCATAAGGCAGAAGGCTAGTTTGAAGTAGCCTATAGTATACTGTATCATAACCTCAAAATCGAATTTTATAAGAAATCTAAAGATGTTAGAAGTTAATCAACAACGTAGCCAACTTAAAGAAATGGAGTCTCGTATCAGCAGTCTCAGGGGGTATCTTTGACTACGATCTAAAAAAAGAACGCCTCGATGAAGTGACTGCAGAACTTGCTGAATCTAGTATCTGGAATATCCCTGATAAAGCGCAAGAATTGGGAAAAGAAAAATCTTCACTTGAAATCGTGGTAAATGGGCTAGCTGAAATCAATCGAGGGATTACTGATGCACAAGAGCTGCTTGAAATGGCAGAAGATGAAAATGATGAAGAAACCTTTCAAGAAGTTATCTGTGACCTTGAAGGTTTAGAAAGTGAACTGGCAAAACTTGAATTTAGACGCATGTTCTCCAATGAAATGGATCCTAACAATGCCTTCTTAGATGTGCAATCTGGTTCTGGTGGCACCGAAGCACAGGATTGGGCTTCGATGATTATGCGTATGTATTTACGCTGGGGTGAAGCACATGGTTTTAAAGTCGAGCTTGTTGAAGTATCCGATGGGGAAGTGGCAGGTATCAAAGGATGTACCATCCATTTTAGTGGTGAATATGCCTTTGGATGGCTGCGTACTGAAACTGGCGTACACCGTTTAGTCCGTAAGTCTCCCTTTGATTCTGGTAATCGCCGCCATACCTCTTTTGCCTCTGTTTTCGTCTCACCGGAAATTGATGATGATATTGAAATAGACATTAATCCAGCTGATTTACGCACTGATACTTATCGCGCATCAGGTGCAGGTGGGCAACATATCAATAAAACAGACTCTGCGGTAAGAATTACACACATTCCAACCAATACCGTGGCACAATGTCAAAGTGATCGTTCACAACACAAAAACAGAGACAATGCCATGAAACAGCTTAAGTCTAAGCTTTATGAACTCGAAATGTTGAAGCGCACTGAAGCACAACAAGTTCTCGAAGATTCTAAAAGCGATATTGGTTGGGGGAGTCAAATTCGTTCCTATGTTTTAGATCAATCTCGCATTAAAGACCTTAGAACTAATATTGAAAACACCAACACACAAGCGGTATTAGATGGCGATTTAGATCGTTTTATGGTGGCAAGCTTGAAAAGTGGCTTGTAAATACTCACTAACAGTCATAATTAAATTTTCCTGCCTATGCACTTGACTCCACTAAGGTGCATAGGTAGGTAACTTTTTATATGCTTAGTAACACACTCATGTATAATGCTCACACATGGGTTTGGACAAAAATCAGCCATATCTTGCACTTTGCTGATTTGAAAAGGTTATTCAGGAGAAAAATGAGGTTCCGGACTAAAGCACTAACAATTCTGTTACCGCTTGTTAGTATTGACCTTATATTTAGTTTGATTGGGAATTACTACCTTGGAAGCCCCTGCTCTACACTCATCATTTTTATCAGTCATTATTTTTTATCAGACGTTTTATTTTTTATGATATATCTAACAATTTCAACTGATACTTCAGCGCTCTATGATGCAAGCTACACCATGCCACTCGTGATTATGAATATAGTATTGGATGCAATCGGGCACATTTTTCAT
>CAUZSH010000017.1:0-30770 GCA_963582935.1 Gammaproteobacteria bacterium | reverse complement strand
TTCGATTTTGGCATGGATGCCTAAATCTATTATGAGCGACCGAGCAATACGCATTTCACCAATGGCACAGCAAAATATTGCCAGTACCATATAGTAAACATCTATGCCGTGGAAGCTGTTTTGATGAAAACCAAACACGACAACCGCCATGCCCAGACCTAAGCAGAATAGTCCTATAATGGTTCTTAAGATGCCATTTAAATGAACGCCTCTTTTTTCTATCTGAATCATTGCTAAGGCAAAAATAGCTCCCAAGAGCACAATGACCAGTGAGTCAATGGATAGTATCCACTGAACAGGCAAGCCATGAAGATTCGTCACCGTATCAAGAATATTTACAAATCCTGTTGCAGTATAAATATTATACCCAGTCCAAAACACCATTGAGAATATGGTTACAATTGTGAAAGTGATCAGTTTTTTACGTGCAGCACCAGATTTAGAAATACACAGATAAACTAAAAATAGAATGGTGGCAACCAATGATATGTCAATGATAATATTGATGATATCTGCGATCAAAATAAAGAGGTAAAGCGCAACAAAAGTCACGATGCCCACTAAAAATAATTTTACAAAGCTTTTGTTTTTCACTGCTTTAGGGCGATTAGCCAGTTCCCATGCAAGGGATCCCCTGACACATTCAGCTCTGTTATAGAGCGTTAATACAAAAATCAAGAGACATAGTGACAACACGGCCCCCATTCTAAATACGTTTGCATAGCCGATGGTGCTGGAAAGCCCTGATAGTAAAGCCACGGCAAATGCAAAGAGATTCATGATGACATAAGACGTTAGGAAAACGTTAAATCTACCTTTGTAGCCTCTTTCCATTGTGTGTGACATCACCACATAGTTTTGCGATACCGCAAAGACCATTCCCGTGCCGTACATGGATGCACCAATAAATAAGGTTGGTAGCGTCGCAAAGGATAAAATGAAGAAGCCGAGTGTTTGAAAGATACCCGCAACAATTAGGGATTCTTTATAACCCCACTTGTCCGATAGCTTGATGACAAAAATAGGTATGATGGATCCCATTGCCCATACGACAGAGTAAAGCGCATTACCAAAGTGCATGCTTTCTCCAACAGCATTCACAGAGAAGAGTACAATGTTGTAAACTAAGAACATCTGTACACCGAGGTAAATGGCCATGTACATAATTGGATATTTGACGGATTTCGCTTTAAATTTCTCCATGCTTTTCATGTTTATAATTCCCTTTCTGTTTAGCTATAATACCCAACATTTTTGTTGGGTATCTATTTTATGAATATAATTCGCCATGAGTAAAGATATTATTAATGAATAAAATCTTGGGTTTTGATGGCTAAATTTGTGGGTAAAAAATAGGATTAGAACTGACGAATTATAAATAGATTCCCACGGACCAGGTCCGTGGGAATCTATTTAACAAAGTTCAAAGAAATTTAGGCATCACGCCACAATGTGACATCAATGGAACCTTATGTGGTGCGTCTCGTAAGAATTAAAAAACGGAAGACACCACTATTTTATGTTACAGCGCCATGATTCATTGATGTTCATCCCTTTCTGGACTATAACAATAGGAACACTATCTTACTAAGAAGTTTTGTTATTTCATGAAAGCAGAAAATACAAATGCCTTAAAACAAGACATTGATTTACTCGGCCGCATTTTGGGGCAAGTTATATTAAAGCAAAATGGAGAGTTTTATTATGATACGATAGAAAAACTTCGAGAACTTTCAAAGCAAACTCGAAAACAGCATCGTATTATGGTGTTTTCAAAAGTAGATGAGATGTCTGAATTACTCAGTGAGCTGACACCAGATCAATCTATTATTGTGGCGCGCGCCTTCGGGCATTTTTTAAATCTTGTCAACATCGCAGAAACCGTTTATGAGCCAGATAGTTGTTCTTCCTCACAGGCAATTTTAGACGTATTTGAAAAAGTTATTAAGAGTGGTAAATCAAAAGAAGACATTCAGAAAACAGTTGAAAATCTTGAAATAGATTTGGTATTAACTGCACATCCTACAGAAGTAAAACGAAGAACCTTAATCCAGAAATATAGCCAGATTGCTGAACTACTTATAAAACGCAGTCGCACGGAAGAGTTTGCAAAAATCGAATTGGATGAAATGTTGTATACGTTGGTCACAAATATTTGGTTAACTGATGAAATTCGTCGTAAACGCCCAACACCTTTTGAAGAAGCAAGATGGGGATTGGCAGTGGTGGAAGAGGTTTTGTGGGATACGGTTCCTTGGTATTTACGTCGCTTAGACACCTTGCTAGAACAGGAAGGTATGGATAGACTTAAACCAAATATTTGCCCAATTAAAATTGGCAGCTGGATGGGGGGTGATCGAGATGGGAACCCTTTTGTGACGGCTAAAGTAACTGAAGCTGTGGTTATTTTTGCCCGCCGAACCGCTGTGAGATTTTACTTAAAAGATATTATTGAGCTAGGGCAGCAATTATCACTTAACGAATGTTCTGATGATTTGCAAATTAATGTGGGCAAAAGCTACGAACCATATCGGACCTATTTAGATAAATTAAGAGAAAAGTTAGAATTTACATTTGATTGGTTAACACAGTGTGCAAATGAGGGGATTTTAAGATCAAACCCCAAGTGTATTCAACGAAAATCAGATCTAAGCAAGCCCTTAATGCTGATTTACAACAGTTTAATTTCAGTCAATGCAGATGCCGTTGCAAATGATTTACTTCTGGATGTCATCAGAAGGGTACAGACTTTTGGTTTAGCGTTAATCCCTATGGATATTCGACAAGAGTCAGAGAGACATCTTTATGTGATTGCCAAGGTTTGCCGCTTCTTGAAGCTCGGTGATTACCTTAGCTGGTCCGAAGAAGAAAAATGTGAATGGCTTGTTTCAGAGCTAAAAAGCCGTAGACCTTTGCTATCAAAGCAATGTCCGTTTGATAAATCAGAACAAGAAGTTGTTGATACGGTTCAAACCATTGCCCGTATGCCCAGAGATCATTTTGGTGCTTATATTATTTCCATGGCATCCACAGCATCCGATGTGTTAGCGGTTTGTTTGATACAAAAAATGTGTGGTGTGGATGATCCCTTAAGAGTCGCACCATTATTTGAAACTCTAGATGATTTGAACCATGCGCCTGAAGTGTTAGACCAACTTTTTTCATTGGGTTGGTATAAACATGCCTGTGATGGTAGACAAGAGGTGATGATCGGTTATTCAGACTCAGGAAAAGATGCTGGTAAACTTGCGGCTTCTTGGGCTTTATATGGTGCTCAAGAGGTGATGCTTAAAGTGGCAAATAAACATAAAATCAAATTGTGCTTTTTCCATGGTCGCGGTGGTTCCGTGGGGCGTGGCGGAGGTCCTGTGCAGGCAGCGCTTTTGTCTCAGCCTCCAGGAACAGTTGCGGGACACATGCGCGTGACGGAGCAGGGCGAGGTTATTCAGCAGAAGTTTGGTTCTAAAACAGCGGCAAGACGGCATTTTTTGATTTATATTAGTTCGGTATTGGATGCGACACTTATTCCGCCTGCGAAACCAAAGCCAGAGTGGCGTAAGCTCATGAACCATTTGTCAGATATTTCGCGAGATGAATATCGTCAAACAGTTTTTTCAGATGAAAAATTTATCGAATATTTTCATTCAGCAACGCCTGAGCAAGAACTAGGACGTTTATGCATTGGTAGTCGACCATCAAAACGAAAGGCAAGTGGTGGTGTGGAGAGCTTACGTGCGATTCCTTGGATTTTTGCGTGGACTCAAGTCCGTTTATTACTTCCATCATGGCTTGGGATAGAAAAGGCTTTTGAGCAAGCTATTGAAGAGGGCAAGTATACAATGATTAAAAAGATGATCACTGATTGGCCTTTCTTTCATACTTTTATGGATTCAGTGGATATGGTTTTAGCGAAGGCAGATCGTAAAATGTCTGGCTTTTATGATAAGCTTTTGGTGTCCGAGGATCTTATGCAGTATGGGCAGCAAATTCGAGATAAGCTGTCTATTATTAAGGAGATCAATTTAAAGATTACTCAGGACTTAAACCTTTCAGAGCAAAGAGATCACTTTAGATCTAGTCTACATTATCGTAATACGTATATTGATCCCCTTAACTTATTGCAAGCAGATGTGATGCATCGTTTAAAGCATGAGAAATATCATACAAAGTTTGAAAAAATCGCTTTGGAAGATAGCTTGATGCTTTCAATTGCGGGGATTGCTGCGGGGTTAAAGAATACGGGGTAATACTTGTTACTGAATATTGTTACAAGAAGTCGTGGGAATATCGCTTCTTATGGCACAAATCATCCGCTTGCCTCTTGGCCCAGGGTATTTGTTAAGAATGGTATTATAAAGATATGTCATCTGTGCATACACCTCACGCTCAGCGCCTTTATATGCAAGCATGTAGTTATTCTTATTCGGGCTGGCTTTATCGGCGATGCGACCCCTAGTCGTTCCACCTGTATATTGATGCTGCAGGTTGATTATTTAATGACGCATCGATATCAAATGTCAGTGCACCTCTGTCTTTTTTTAAGTCAACATCATGAGTAAACCTGCCTGTGCAATTAGAGGGATCTTTGGATGAGGCAGGCGCTAATAATCCTGAGAGTGCGTAACAGTCAGTGATCAAGTGGTAATCCCCCGGCTCTGCCAGGGTGACTCCCGTAGGTTTGACCGTAACTGCGGTCGTGTCATCCTGTTGTTTGACAGATTGGGGTAGTATAGTTTAATATACCCTTTCACCAGTGGAGATTGATATTTAATGTTTGTTATATTCTATGGTGCCACAGGAGTTGGTAAAAATTGTGTTGGTAAACTATTTGCCGAAATCTATAACTGTAAGTTTTACGATGCTGATTTAAGTTTAACTGAGGAAATGAAAGCCTGTATTAATATAAAAAAGCCATTTACACAAGAAATGAGAAATGAGTTTTTTAGCATAGTTATTGATAAAATCAAAACTATAAAAAAGAATTATAAAAATATTGTTTTAGTACAAGCCATAAGCCAAGAAATAAACAGAAAACAAATCCAAGAAGAGTTTCCAAATGCACATTTTTGTTGTATTGAAACATCCTTAACGGTTCAAATGGAAAATATACGTATGAGGGGTAATCAAGTAGACGAAGAGTATGCAAGAAGCCTAAATAGAATACAACAAGTTGCAAGCAATGGACATTTTATTATTACCAATAATCAGCGTAAAAATTTATATCTCACTTCCCAATTCGTCGATTTTAAACATAAAATAGCTTCATCAATTTAATATTTGCTAGATAAATATTAAATTCTGGATCGATGTATTGGAGGTGCAAAGAATTTTACGGGATACTACATCCCAAATTATCTTTTCAAAGTTAAATTGACAACTTTCTTCTTAAGCTGGAACTTTATTATCATTACGAGCTTTCAACACGCTCAGACCATCCCAGTAATAATAAAACTTGTAACCTGTTGGTTCTATTCTCTCTCAATAAATTTCTCGTAACGGCTTACAATTTCAACTAATTAATTTTCTTCTTTGTTTCTCTCTTTTTTCAATATCATTTGCGGTGGCAGAAACATATCACAAAGCCTTTAAATACGTTCATGAGAAAATTAAAAACTGTATATAGTTGTCGTTTACTCAAACATAAATTATTTTTGATTGATTACATGAGTTGGCGACAACAATTCTATCGCCCACCACCAAACACACCGACAATGTGCCTGTAGGTTGGGGTGATCGGGTGAAATCTACTTGCCACAAATGGGGTCTTTGTTAGAATAACAAATTATCAATAATTATGGAGTTAGTCTTAAATGAAAGTAATGGGAAGCATATTATTAGTGCTCGCTATGTCAGTAGGCGGAGGTCTTTTATCACTACCGGCTGTTACCTCATCTAGCGGTTTTTTTTATTCATGCTTAACATTGTTTCTAATTTGGCTAATAATGACCACGAGTGCCTTCTTTATTCTAGAGGTTTGTCTAGCATTACCAAAAGGAACAAATTTAATTGGTATGGCTAGGCTAACATTAGGTATCCCAGGTAAACTTTGCATGTGGTTCTGCTACTTAGTATTACTATATTGTATAATGTGTGTCTATATTTCCGGTGGTACAGACTTAATTAATAGTGCTTTTGTTTCTCTAGGATTACACCTATCAATAAAGATAAGCACTCTTATTTTTACTATACTAATGGGGAGTATTACTTGGCTTGGTATCAAAATAGTCGACCAAACAAACAGAGTCTTAATGTCTATTAAGATGCTTCTATTAACGCTCTTAATACTAATTTTATTTCCATCAGTCAATGGCAGAAATCTTACTACAGGACATTTGAGAGATGTCCATCACACTATACTTCCTATTATTTTTTCTTTTGGATTTGCAATCATTATTCCTTCATTGTGTGACTACCTAGATAACAATATCAAGACCTTACGCATGGTGATTTTTATTGGTAGTATAATCCCATTAGTCTGTTTTATATTGTGGATTTATGTTGTTCAAGGGGTTATACCACAGTCTACATTAAGCGAAATTAACAATAGTGGTGCAGTTGTCAGTACTCTAAATAGAGTACTTAGCCATATTGGTAACCCTTGGGTTACTACATTTATTCATCTATTTACAATTATATGTGTCTTGACTGCATTTCTAGGCGTATCACTCTCCCTATCTGATTTTATCGCAAATGGAATAAATCAACCTAAACATGGCAAAACCAAAATTATTATTTATGCACTAACATTTTTACCTCCACTTATCATAATTTTATACCAACCATATTTATTTATCACTGCAATTCGTTATGCTGGAATTTTTATTGTAATAGTCTTAATTTTTTTACCAGCTCTGATGATAAAGAGAATACATTTAGTAAACAGAGAAGAAAGCAAGCCATCTATAAGTAAAACAATACTGATATATTTAATGATAATTTTATCAATATCTTTACTATGGTTTACCTCTACGCACCTATTATAAGCATGTTACATAGACTATCCAATTAGTGTATGTATTATCCGTTTTAAAAGCGATCATATTTTAGTTTAGTAGTTTAGTAGTTTAGTAGTTTAGTAGTTTAGTAGTTTAGTAGTTTAGTAGTTTAGTAGTTTAGTAGTTTAGTAGTTTAGTAGTTTAGTAGTTTAGTAGTTTAGTAGTTTAGTAGTTTAGTGGTTTGAGAGGTGGTGTTTATCACCTTAAAACACACCGACAACGTGCCTGTAGGTAACGATGCCACTACGCATTATAAATAAAACGGCGAGTGTAATACCCAGAGCTATAAAATTTCCCACTGCAGGGCGAGGAGAACACATGCGTTGCACCCTAGCAATCAATAAGTTAATAAAGTTATCTGTCCTTTGTGTCAAACTTAGTGAATACGTCAGGATGAGCTAAGGTGAAAGTATTACTGCCTTATTAGTATGCAGGCCTAGAAAAAAGGTGCATTTAGTCCAACTCACACAAAATTCGGTGATAATTCTTAAACCGCTGAAGATCAATCTGATTATTCTTCACAGCCTCTAAGATGGCGCACCCAGGTGTGCCATCTGTATGGTTGCAATTACGAAATTTGCATTGACCTTTCAGTTGTTTGAAATCTATAAAGCCATCAAAAATAGCCTCTTGAGGAAGATCCCATAACCCAAATTCACGGATGCCAGGGGAGTCAATAAGAATACCACCGTGCGGTAAATGATAAAGTGTTGCGGTGGTGGTGGTATGTCTGCCACGTTTGTTACTCGCTGAAATGTCACCTATTCGGATTTTTATGTCTGGTAATAAGGAATGAATAATCTCTGATTTTCCCACACCAGATTGTCCTACAAATATTGAGGTTTTATCATCCAGAAGCGGTTGAAGTGCTGAATCATTTTTTAGATCAAACGCAGATAAGGAAATAACTTGATAGCCGAGGCTTTCATAACGTCTAATGAGTGTCTCGAAGTGAGTATGTTTTTCTTCTGAGAGGAGGTCAATTTTATTCAAGAGTAATATGGGTTTTATATGTTGATGCTCAGCAGCTACCAAATAACGATCGATATAATGCTCAACAGGTTCAGGCTCAACCGCAATCACAATGATAATCTGGTCTATATTTGCGGCAACATCTTTGTTTTGATGTGAAAGCTTTACGGGGCGAGAGAGAAGGCTTCGGCGAGGCAATACCGCACTGATGATACCAAAGTCCGTTGTTTCTTGTGGTTGCCAAATGACTTTATCACCCGTGACAATGGAGCCTAGGTTTTGTCTATAATGGCAACGAATATTCTCTCCATCTGATTTTTCCACAGTGAGGTTTGTGCCATGATGCGCAATGATAAGACCTTCTTCTTTAGCGCCAAGTGTGTTTTCATCCACACTTATTTTACGATTTCTACGTTTATCTTGAATCGCTTGAATTCGATTTTTTTGCTGTATGCTGAGTTTACGTTTTGCCATACTGATTAGGCTATTTTTAACGCGAGTTCAGGGACAAACATGAGACACGCCTTTTGTATGTTTTCCCAGACATTGCCGGTCTTAGCCCCTTTGATGATTAAGTCAATTTGATGGCATTGCTGTAGAATGGCGTAGAGTTGTTTGTTATTGAGTCGGTTGATGGCGTTAAAGTAATTTTTTTGTTTTGCCTGCCAAATTTGGTTTGCTTGAAATAATTTTTGTTGTTCGTTTCTATCTTGAGCGCTCACCAGTTTAGAAATAAGGCGTGCTTCTTTGGCAAGTGACCAAAGGATAATCGGGGTTTCTGTGCCGCTGGATTTCAAGGTTTGCAGAATTTGAAGGGCTTTTGAAAGATCACCCATTAGCAATACTTCTGTTAAACTGAAGACATCATAGCGATTAGCTTGATGTACTTGTTTTTTAACATCTTCAAGTTCAATCGTGCGATCAAGTATACTGGCTGCCAATTTATCAAGAAGTTGGCAGGCAGCAAGCATATTCCCTTCGTAGTTGTGTGTCATCATGAGCAGTGCGTCATGGTCAATCTGGAGCTTATCTTGAGTGGCTTTATATTTTAGTGTACGCAGGGCATCTTGGATATTGGGTTGCCAAACAGGAATGTGTGTGCCCATTTTTTCGAGGTTTTTATACCATACTTGTTTTTGGCTTTTTGCGGGTAGTCTCGGAAATATAAAGACGAAGACATCATCTTGGGATAGTTTTTCAAAATATGACGCTAAAAGCTTTTGTGTTGTGGCTTCAGGGAGCTTGTTAAAGCGAATTAAAAAAAGGCGTTTGTCATTGAAAAGGCTCATATTCCCTGAGGATTCATAAAGCCATTCCGCTTCAAGTTTATTTTCAACGGTATGGCGAACCACTTCTAGTTGTCGAGATTCCGCAATGGTTAAAAGTGTTTGAACAATCTTTTCTTTTTGATAAGGTTCATCTCCTGAAAGGAGGATAATATTAGAAAGCTGATTTGAAAAGCTGGTGGCATGTCGAAAGAAGTCAGACTTCATGATTATGAATCATCATCATTCTGAGGCAGGATCGTTGCGGCACTGGCTTTTACGGCTTGTAGTTGTGAGACAATATTATTTGCCACACGCTCTCGGAGTGCACCAATCACCTGTTTAATTAAATTATTCGTGCTTAACTGTTGAGATGCATTAGAAGAGTAGGTGTCATTTGCACTAATGGTCAAAGTATCTTGAAGGACATTGTTATTACTATCGAGCACTTTGTAGCTCACAGAGTAGTATTGCGCATATTGCACAGAACTCATAGAGCCTGTCATGGTAAGGGGTTGAGACCGCAGTGCGATACTGATAATTTTTATGGTTGCAGTAGCTTGATCTGGGGCGTTGACCACCTCTGCGCCATTGGCTTTAAGCTCACTGGTCAGTGTTCGTTCAAAACTATATCCTTCTATGCTACCTTTGGTATCAATGTATATTTTTTGTAGCACAGGCGGTAATGCTTCTGTGCCACCCATTCCTCTAAGATGAAATCCACACCCATATAAGGTGCCAACAAGGGCAAGGATGAAAATGATTTTAAAATATTGTTTTATATTTACAAGGTGACGATACATTGATTTAAGCTCCTACGACAATATTAATCAGTCTTTTTGGCACATAAATAATCTTGCGCACAGACTTACCTTCTATGAATTTTAGCACGCTTTCATTATTTTGCGCCGCTTGTTCAATCTCATTTTTTGGCATATCTGCAGGCACTTCAATTTTAGCGCGTAATTTGCCATTCACCTGCACCATTAAAGTCATGCTATCGCTGACAAGTGCTTTAGGATCTTCTACTGGCCAGCCGGATGAAATGATGTCATTTTGGAAATGTAAAAGATTCCATAGCTCGTGGCAAATATGAGGCGTTGTCGGATATAACAAGCGCAATAAAATACTTAGCCCTTCATGCTTTAAATGAATATTTTTTACGTCTGAGAGTGCATTCATGATTTTCATTCCTGCAGAAACAACGGTGTTTAAATGAACACGGCTTATATCAAAATTTGCTTGTTTTAGGGTGCTGTGAATTTCAAGACGTCTTGCTTTGTCTTCTTTATCCAGCGTTGAGAAATCATACTCAGTCTTTAAGTCGTTGATCTTAGCCAGCACAATCTGGTTATCTGTTGCAAAATTCCAAAGCTTTTTAAGAAAACGGTGTGAACCATCTACACTGCTATCTGACCATTCGAGAGACTGCTCAGGTGGCGCTGCAAATATACTAAAGAGACGAACGGTATCTGCACCATATTTATCAATCAGCACTTGCGGGTCAACCGTATTGCCTTTTGATTTAGACATTTTAGCTCCATCTTTTAAAACCATGCCTTGAGTCAGAAGGTTTATAAAGGGTTCGCTGGTATTCACCAAGCCTGCATCTCGCATGAGTTTATGAAAGAATCGAGCATAGAGTAAATGCATGATAGCATGTTCAATGCCGCCAATGTATTGATCGACAGGCAACCAATAATTTGCTTCTTCTGAAAGCATTTCATTTGCTTTAGGGCAGGTATAACGTGCATAGTACCAAGAAGACTCCATAAACGTGTCAAAGGTGTCAGTTTCACGTTTTGCCTTTTTACCACAAGCAGGGCAGGTGGTTTCACAAAACTCAGGCAGGGTGGTTAAAGGGGAAGAGACGCCATCAAGCAATACATTTTCAGGTAGTTTAACAGGTAGGTTTTCTTCTTTTTCAGGAACGATTCCACAGTCTTCACAATGGATCATGGGAATAGGGCAACCCCAATAGCGTTGGCGAGAAACGCCCCAGTCATGGATGCGATAATTGATGGTTTCACTACCTAAATCATTTGATTCAAGCTTAGTCTGAATCGCTTTATACGAGGCTTCAAAATCCAAATTATCAAACTCACCTGAATTAACGGTGATACCATAATCAGTAAAAGCCTCAACAGAAAAGTCATGGTCTTTTTGATCTGTAGGCTTGATAACCTCTTTAATTTGTAGCTTGTATTTATTGGCAAATTCCCAATCACGTTGATCATGTGCAGGCACCGACATAACCGCACCTGTGCCGTATCCCATGAGGACAAAGTTTGCGATCCAGACAGGAACTTCTTCACCAGTTAAGGGGTGGGTTGTTCTAAATCCTGTATCCATGCCCAGCTTTTCTTGAGTCGCAAGATCGGCTTCCATGGTAGAGGAGATTTTACATTGCTCAATAAAGCTTTGAATTTTGGAATTATTATATCCTGCTTCAACGGCAAGCGGATGCTCAGCTGCAACGGCTAGATAAGTCACACCATTTAAGGTATCAGGTCTAGTTGTAAAGACCTCAATGCTTTTGGGTTTGATACTTTCAGTTTCTCCAACAACATTAAACTTAATAGTGAGTCCTTTGGATTTCCCAATCCAGTTTTGTTGCATCGTTTTAACGGCATCTGGCCAACCTGAAAGACCTGTTAAGTCTTGAAGGAGTTCTTCAGCATAGGCCGTGATTTTGACAAACCATTGTGGGATTTGTTTCTTTTCAATTAATGCACCTGAGCGCCATCCACGTCCATCAATGACTTGTTCGTTCGCAAGGACAGTTTGATCTACAGGATCCCAGTTGACGGTGGAATTTTTACGATAGACTAATCCTTTTTCAAAAAGCTGGATAAAAAACCATTGTTCCCAACGATAATAAGTATCTGAACAGGTTGCGAACTCACGATCCCAATCATATCCAAAACCAAGGGTTTTAAATTGCGTTTTCATGTGTGAAATATTGCCATAAGTCCATTCGGCTGGTGCGCGTTTATGTTTGATTGCAGCATTTTCAGCAGGCAAACCAAAGGCATCCCAACCCATTGGGTGCAACACATTTTTACCGAGCATCATTTGATAGCGCGCAATCACATCGCTGAGTGTATAGTTGCGAACATGCCCCATGTGTAAAGTACCGCTTGGGTAGGGCAACATTGATAGGCAGTAGAATTTTTCTTTGTTTTTATCCGCAACGGCTTTGAAAGTTTGTTTGTTATCCCAATAGGCTTGGGCATTTTTTTCAACATCTTTAAAAGTGTAGGTACTCATTTAATATCCAAGAATTAATTTGCTACGAGTATGTTAATAAAGTTGATTCTACTTGGCTAGTCTAAAACACGTATACAAAGGATTATGATCGGATAAATTTTCGGCATTAACTGCTTCTGCAGTAACAATTTCAAGTCCTCGATAAAAAATGTGATCGAGAGGAAATTGTCGAAAGCATTTAATATGTTGGTCATTTTTAAAGATGACTTTTTCGAGGGATAAAATTTCTTGCATAGAGGCGAGAATGTCATTTCGACGATTATTCCAAGTATTAAAATCCCCAGCAATGATGAGTGGGCCTTTATGCTCAAGTAGAGACTCTAATAAAATGGACATTTCATGTCGATAAACCTTGGCACTTTTAAAGTTAATCGCATGGATATTAACAACAAGCACGTGTTGACCATCGACGAGAGGGTAGCTACTAATCAAGGTGCTTTTATGTGTCTTGAAAAATAGCTCTTGATGTTGACTTAATAAACAAGAAGCCTCTCTGTGGTGAGTATCGCTTGCGGTTAAAATGCCATAAGATTTTGTTTTCATTTGTAAGTTGGCGGCATAGATCGTTTCAAACTCATTTAAAACAAACTCTTGGTGAATGGGCTCATGAGCTTCTTGAAATAAAAACAGGCTGCTAGGGTATAAGCTTTGCAGCTGCGTGATGTAAGCATGAAATGCCAGTGTTTGATTTTTTTTATGGGTATTCCAGCAAATTAAACCAAATTCATCTGGTAGTGTGCCAGAGGCTTTATGGTATTTTCGATGTTGGATGGTAGCTTTAGGCTTAAACATTTTGATCTACAAAAGGGGCGCAGTAATTTTCATCAAATTTTCACCAAAGCGACGAATACGTGTTTTCTCTTCCATTTTATAGGTGGACGTTTCAAGAAGAGAAACCATCCATAGGTGCACTTCTTCAACAATCTCTTTCGAGTAAGCATACGTTGCCACTTCATAGTTCAAAAATAGGCTTCGGTTATCAATGTTGACTGAACCAAGCATAGTGGCTTTATCATCAAAAATAATGGCTTTTGCATGCAACATTTCCCCTTCAAAAAGTGCGATTTTTATTCCCGCTTCGGCAAGCGTTCTCATATAACCACTTCGAGCCAGATCAGCAATGAGGTGGTTTGATTTTTTGGGCGTGATAAGTTTTACATCGACATTTTTATGGTGGGCAATAATCAGTGCTTTCATCAATGCTTCGGAGGGGATAAAGTAAGGTGTTACGATCCACACTCGTTTTTCTGCGGTGTAGATGGCGCTTAATAAGGATTCATATAAAGCATCGCTAGGAATGTCTGGACCGGAAGGAACGACTTGCAATCTTGCGTTGCCATATTGTTGATGTGTCTTGCTCATGTGTTCAATTTTTTCTTTTGAGGCATACTCCCAATCTTTTGCAAATAAATTATAAAGATGGCAAACCGCCTCGCCTTGAATTTTGAAAAGAAGGTCATCCCAACGTGGTTTGGCAGTGGGTCCAAGATATTCATCTGAAAGATTCATTCCGCCTGTAAAGACTGTCTCTTGATCAATCATATAAATTTTACGGTGATTTCTTAAATTAATATAGTTTCGGAATGGCATTTGAAATAAGGGCATAAAGAATTCAACTTTTCCACCGGCTTGTAGCAGATCTCGAAAGATGACTCTTTGTGTAAAGTATAATTTCCAAGAGCCAATGCAATCTATCAAAATCTTAATTTGAAGACCATCATTTGCTTTTTTTGTGAGAAGTTCCACCAGTGATTCGGTCATTGAGTCAGCTTTAAAGACATAGGTGCTGATGAAAATACTAGTACTCGCCGTTTTAAATGCGCCCATCATTTGTTGGTAGGCATCCACGCCATCTGAGATAAGGACAAAGGAATTATTTTCACAAGTGCGTCGAATGCCATTGCTGACCAACACGGTGCTGATGGCATGTGAGTGGTGACATTTATTCTCATGCAGGCTTGGGAGTACAACATGAGATTTTGAGCGTTTGGTTTTCCTTTTTCGGCTACCGAATACAAAATAAAAGGGTACTGCAACATACGGGATCAGCAGCATTGCGAGCAACCACGCCATCATGCTAGTGGGGCTGCGTTTTTGATTAATCATATGAATTAACGCAAAGATAATAAGTATTTCGCAAATCAGTATGAATATGTGTATCTCAAAGATTGATCTCATTGGATGCCTTTTAGCTTAGCGAGGGTTATCCGTTCTTTAATGTAGTATAGGTGAGTTTATTAAGTTTAAGATAGTAATGATTGCTTAGAGATAATTTTCTGTAGATGCTTTTAGTTTTTTTCCAAAAATAATAACAATCAATATCGCAATAATTTGTATAGCATAAGCGATGGTTAGAACTTTGGCAGGTATCATAATGACATTAAAATAATGGGTTAGCGTACTCACATAGAGTGGGGCGAGACCCGCAAAAATAGCCATAGCTGCATTTTGAATAATTGCAACGGCGGTATATCGTATTTCTGCTGGAAAGACACTTGCTAAAAAGTTATCCACATTCCATTTATTAAGCCGGTTAAAAGCTTGCCACCGTAAAGAAAGAGCCATCTGATGAAATAAAATTTGTTCTGAGCTTATTTTTCTTGGCTTTAGGCGGTTATTCTGCTTCGATAGATTTAGGGTATGCAAGTATTTTATGGGTATCATTGTGCTACTTGATGCTTGTTTTTGGTGAACTTTGTATCTCGCCTGTGGGATTAGCGTTGGTAACGAGAGTGGCTCCCAATCACCTAAAGTCCACTATGATGGGCGTTTGGTGGACAATTAGTGCTTATGCGGGATTTTTTGGTGCATTAATTGCAGTGCACATTATGAAAAATGTGCACACTGTTAAGCATCCGGCTTCAATCTATGCAACAGGGTATTTCCAACTATTTATTGCTGCAATTATTATGGTAATTCTGCTCACAATTCTGCTACCATTTTTAAAAAGGTTAAGAACGCCAAAATCCTAAGATAAAGAATGATTTTTATTGCAAATGATGAAGGGCGTTGTGGTGTGCCTGAGGCATTCAAAAGATTGCAGGCAAAGCAAGATGGGCTTCGGTCTACTATTGAGGGAATCAAGCTTGTAGAGCAAAACATGGATATCAAAGACAATCATAAGGTCGTGAGCTTTAGAGGGTCAGAGCCGGTGTATTACTGGGTGTGGACGGATGAAATGCCACAGCCGATAAAAAAAACAAGCGGAATATGTGGAATAAATCATGAAAAAAATAACCGTTGAAGTCTGTGTGGATAACTTTCAATCAATTGTTAAGGCATCTGATGCTGGTGCAGATAGGTTAGAGTTATGTAGTGCTTTAAATGCTGAAGGGTTAACGCCCACACCTGGAATGGTGCAGTTTGCAAAGCAAAAAACAAATTGCTCGTTACAAGCGATGATTCGCTCACGTCCAGGTGATTTTTGTTATAACGAGGATGAACAGGAAGGAATGTTGTTTGATTTTGAAAATCTTATCCCTTTGGGGATTGATGGGATTGTTATCGGTGCGTTGACCCAAGAAGGCAATATTGATATTGCCTTTACAAAGCCTTTTATTGCGTTAGCAAAGCAGCATGATTTAGAGCTTACTTTTCATCGAGCCATTGATCTTACCAATAACTACTTTAAGACCATTCAACAACTTATTGATCTTGGTTTTACAAGAATATTATCATCTGGGCAAGCTAAGAATATCATGGAGGGCATTGATGGTATTGCCATGGCGCAGCGTGAATTTGGTCATAAGATACAAATTATGCCGGGTGGTGGCATTAAGCCTGAAAATATTATTTCGTTAGTTTCACAAACAAAGGTTGAGCATATTCATTGCTCAGCTTCAAGCAAAGTCACGCGTGTTACGGGTGGTGGTGTTTTCCCTGCGGAAGCCTTACAATTACAAGTTACGTCAAAGCAGACCTTAGGGCAGATTATTGGCGAGTTAAAAAACCTAAAACAAAAAGGATGAATGAAATGTCGGATATGCTTGGATCGAACATACTTGGTTTTGATATTGGTGGAACATATATTAAATATGGTGTTGTTGACGGCCAAGGTGAGATGTCTTTTGAAGATAAGATGCAGACACCTAAACCGGATGATCAGCAGGGTGAAAAAATATTAGCATTATTGCTCTCTAAAGCAGATGAGTTAATACAATTACATGATGTTGTTGCAATCGGGATCAGTTCGCATGGCGTTGTGGATAATGAAAAAGGGATTGTGACTTGTAGTTCTTACCATTTACCGGGTCTGAAAGATTTGCCTATTGTTGAGAAGCTGACGGAGAAATTTTCATTGCCTGTTATCATTGATAATGATGCAAAAGCGGCTGCCATTGGGGAATACTGGCACGGCAGCGCTCAAAAGTTTAAAAGTTTTGTCTTCTTAGCGTTGGGCACTAGTATTGGTGGGGCGATTGTTATAGATGGAAAACTACTCCGTGGATTGGATAATTGTGCGGGAGAAGTGGGTTATTTAATTACGAATGAAAGAGACTTGGATAAGCCTTTCATTCCAGGTGCTTGGGAGGCTTATGGTTCGGCGTCCTCATTGATCAAACGCTATAAAGTCGTCAAGGGTGCTGAGCTTACTTCAGATGATTTTAATAGAGATTTAGCGGCAAAAGACTCTGATACTTTGCGAGTATTGGAGGACTATGTTTATTCTCTGACCAGTGGCTTGATTAGTTTAGCGCATACGCTGGCACCGGAGGCATTTATTTTGGGTGGAGGCATTACGAAAATGGGGCAAGCGTTGCTTGATCCGGTTAAGAAAAAATATCAAGAACGCGCTCTGGATCCGGTTAAAAATATAAAGATTTCCATGGCAACTTTGGGCAATCATGCAGGGATGGTCGGGGCAGCTTATTTGGCGAAGCAGAAAATATCCTAATCCTTTTTTCCTAGCAAAGCCCTCAAGTCAGAAATTTTTTGTCTCCCCACTTCTTTGCGTTCAATATCCGTTGTGGGTGTTTTACCTTGCCATTCAATATCCTCATCTGGCAACTCATTTAAAAATCGGCTAGGGGTAGTGGATTGTTTTTCACCATAACGTGAGCGATTTTTACAAAGGGTGAGGGTCAAGGTATGCATGGCTCGCGTGATGCCTACATAGGCAAGGCGTCTTTCTTCTTCAATATCATCCTCATCGATACTTTGCTGATGAGGTAAAATTCCTTCCTCCATGCCAAGAATATAAACGTTTGGATATTCTAAACCTTTGGCTGCGTGGAGCGTCAAAAGTTGTACTTTATTATGCTGTTGAGCTTCTTCCTGGTTATCAATTAAATCAAGAATAAGGAGTCGATTAATAATGTCGCTAAAACTTAAATCATCTTCAGATTCATCGGATTTTTGTTTGGCGTTGCAAATAAACTCAATCAGACTTTTAACATTATCAAATCGTCGTTCAGCCTGTTTCAGTGAGCTACTATTATCAATTAGCCATTGCCGATAGTGGATAGTATCTACCAATTCTTTTAAATATTGTTCAAGTGCAGTTACGGTTATATTTACGGATAAAATCTGATTGGCAGCATTTTCAATGATGTTTTTAAAGCTGCGAAGGTGGTTGGTTTGCGCGGTGTTGAGATGTTGCGTGAGCCCCATTTCATCAATAGCAGCAAACATGGAAATGTCACGCGTCATGGCGTAAGCACCCAAACGTTCCAATGTGGCGGGTCCAATCTCACGTCTTGGGGTATTAATTACCCGTAAAAAAGCACACTCATCATCATGGTTCATGATGAGCTTTAAGTAAGCAAGAATATCTTTAATTTCTGTTCTGGAAAAGAAAGAAGTGCCACCACTAATATGATAAGGAATGCGATAAAGTTGTAGCTGCTTTTCAATCAAAAAAGCTTGGTGATTACTACGATATAAGATGGCGTAATCGCTATAAAGCGTTTTATTTTGAAACTTATGGGAAAGAATCTCGCTGCTGATTCGGTGGGCTTCATTGTGCTCATCTGTGCAGGTTAGAATTCGAATCATTTCTCCAACACCTAAATTTGACCACAATTTTTTTTCAAAGACATGGGGGTTATTGGCAATTAATGTGTTGGCGGCTTTTAATATACGAGCAGAAGAGCGGTAATTTTGCTCAAGTTTAATCACTTTTAGATTTGGAAAATCATCTTTTAGAATCTTTAAGTTCTCGGGTTGCGCGCCACGCCAAGAGTAAATGGATTGGTCATCATCTCCCACAACGGTGATTTGCTTGCGAGTGCCAATAAGCTGTTTGATAAATTGGTATTGGCTGATGTTGGTATCTTGGTATTCATCAACAAGAATGTAGTGAAATTTATTTTGCCATTTTTGTAAAATGGCTGGATATTTTTTCAGTAATTTTGCGCTTAGATAAATGAGATCATCAAAATCAACGGCGTTGTATGCTCTTAAATAACGACTATAAAGCTGATATATTTCATGGGATTGGCGTTCTAATTCGGACGTTATTTTTCCAGAAATCTCGCTAGGCGCGAGTAGGGCATTTTTCCACAGTGATATTTGGTGTTTGATTTGCTTTGTGAGTTCTTTGCTTGCTTGAAAGGCATCATAGGACAGTTCATGAATGAGCGTGTTGCTATCTTGGTCATCAAAGAGTGTAAAGTTTGACTTATATCCAAGCGCATGAATTTCTTTTTTCAGGATATTAAGCCCTAGTGTATGAAATGTCGATATTTGCAAGCCTCGTGTTTTTTGCCCTTCAAGGCGTTTAATCACCCGTTCTTTCATTTCCTTGGCAGCTTTATTGGTAAAGGTAACCGCAAGAATGCTGGCAGGTTTGTAACCACAATTTTGAATAAGATGCGCGATTTTTTCGGTAATCACACTGGTTTTTCCACTGCCTGCACCCGCTAAAACTAATAATGGTCCATCAATGTAGTTCCGAGCTTCTAGCTGTTGAGGATTAAGTGCTTTAGCTGTCATGGAATATGTGGCCTATTTATAGTACGGTAATTGTTGCAGAGGGGTCTGTTATCGCTAGAGAAGCCGTATTGAGCTTGCTATTTAACATGATCGCAAGGGCAACAGCTTGGTTTTTGTCAGTTTGGCAAATAGCTGCAATTTCCCCAGCTAACTTATTATTTTCATCAATAATGCGTGCCGTTGCTATGATATCCGGAACGTTTTCAGAGGAAATCTGAACTTGTTTTAAGGATTTTTTGGATTTGCCAAGATAGTGCATGCGTGCAATGATTTCCTGCCCCATGAAACAACCTTTATTAAATGCAACACCACCCAACTTTGCTACGTTAATCTCGGAGGGCAAAAATTTTTCTATAGAGTGTCGGTTAAGTTCGCAAATATTTTCTGAAATTAAAAATTGTTGCCATTCATCTTGAGACGCTTCAGCAGTAATGGCCGTCAGCATATTTTTAAGGGCAGAAATTTTCTTGCTCTCGCCAATAATAAGGAAGCTATCCTTATCTGAAACAGTTCGTATGATTTGCAGACCATCAGCAGTTTCTGTGGCGGTTTTGATATTAGAGATCTCAATATTAAATAATGCTTCCAGTTGAGTCAGAGCAGTCTCACCAAAGATGGCTAAAGTTCCTAAATTTGGTTGATCAAAACTTACCTTTGAGAAAACGGCATATTTTTTTAGTGCATTAATCGTCGCTCCTATCGTGGGTTCTGGAAGTGAGAGTAAAGTATTTTCGGTTTTTTCAATGGCATAAAAAATCCCAATCAACCGTCCTTGAATATTGGCATAACCACCATAGAGTGCTTGAGTTTGACTTAGTTTATCCATATCGCAGGTGACTTGTCCCTGTAGGAATTTCTTTCGATCTTTTCCGCTAACTGAGATAATGCCGTGGTTTGTGAGTTCACAATATTGTAGGTCGGAGTGGTTTGCCATGATTGCACGTTAAATTTATTGGGAATTATTGTGTATTGAATGCGATAGAGCTGCATTCGTCAAGCGTTTTAGCGATCATTCAAGGGTGTTGGATATTATCATTTCAAAAGTGGAAAATTATCAGAGTATTCGCTATTCTTAAGTTATTCAAATAGTTGTAGAGTGCATTAAGTGGGTTGTGTAAAAAATATAGTCACCTTTTTGATCTGTATGGGTGTGACTTTTAGTGCCTTTGCTGAAAACAAATGGCAAAGAAATACCATTGAAGATCTGACGTTTATTCATAAGCAATTACAAGCCAACACCCCAAGTTGTGTGGATACTAAAAACCAAGCTTATAAAATTTTAACAGATGAAGGATATAAAAAAGCGTTATAAGTTTATTTAAACATTCTGATAGGAGCGGATCCCTTGAGCCTTTTTGCAAAATTACCTGGTTTAACTCTGACATTTATTTTAGCCATTATTTCCTACGGAATTGAGAGTTTGCCTTTTAAGCCTTTCACCGTGATAACACCAGAGGGTTATGTTGTGCATCCACTAGAAGCAATGGTTATTGCTATTGTTGTGGGATTAGTTGTTGGGAATACCATTCTAAGGGATAAAAATGGTTCGAATAAATTAGAAAATTGTAATGGCATTATCAATTCAAAAAAAATAAAAGCCAAAGTTGCAGCGGGCGTCACTTTTTCCGTTAAGAGTCTATTGCCTGTGGGTATTGTTCTCATGGGGATTAAATTTAACATACTTACAGTGTTTAAAATATCCGCAGATGCGCTGGTGTTAAATGTTTTATGTGTTGTGATTGCTTATCTGTTGACGGTTTGGATTTGCAAGCTTTTGAAAGTAGATCCCATTATGACATCCTTGATTGGCATTGGTACGGCTATTTGTGGTGGCTCAGCCATTGTGGTGGCAGCGCCAATTATTAAAGCGGATCAAACACAAACCTCGATTGCCATTACGATTGTTTCTATGTTTGGTCTAATTGCCATCTTTTTATATCCAATACTTGGACATGCGCTTGGGTTGACCCAGAATGGTTTTGGGATTTGGGCGGGAACTGCGATTCAGGCTGTACCTCAAGTGGTGGCCGCAGGGTTTGCTTTTGGAATGGTGGCAGGGGAAGTTGCGACCATTGTTAAGATGGTGCGGATTTTATTGTTAGCACCCATGGTGATTGTGGTGGGAATTAAACATAAAGATAATACTACTGAGGCTTTGCATGATATGGAGGGTGCGGTTAAAAAGGTGCCTTGGCACTCATATTTCCCGAGATTTATTATTGTTTTTTTAGTGATGGTTGTTTTAAAAACAATTGGAGTGATTGATTGGATTCAAAATGAAATCAGTTTATTTTCATTTGAACAGGTCACACTTTTTTTATCTGAATTTTTTATGACCATGGCGATGGCGGGTGTTGGGTTAAGCGCGGACCTTGTGACTATGTTCAAAACAGGACTAAAACCATTGATAGCGGGTTTTATTGCTGCGGTGATTATGACTGGGTTTAGCTTGATTGCCATATTACTTTTTTTTAACCATCCTTTGGCTGGATAGGTGGTGTGATTTTTTCTCTAACGGTGTAAACTAAGCGCTATATAAAAGGTAACATTACGTAATAAATATAAAGAAGGCTGTTGAGTGAATATAGATATTAAAAAATCCTTAGAAATTATCAAACGTGGCACGGATGAAGTGCTGCTGGAAGATGACCTTATTGCAAAATTAAAAGAAAACCGACCTCTAATTGTGAAGCTGGGCTGTGACCCGACTGCTCCAGACATTCATTTAGGGCATACAGTTGTGATTAATAAACTACGACAGTTGCAAGACTTAGGACATGAGATTAATTTTTTGATTGGGGATTTTACCGCGCAAATTGGTGATCCTACGGGTAAGAATAGTACGCGACCAGCGCTTTCTGCTGAGGATGTTGAAAAAAATGCTGAGAGCTATCAAACACAGATTTTTAAAATATTAGATAAAGAGAAAACGGTCATTAAGCGCAATGGCGACTGGTTTGGAAAAATGAGCGCGGCTCAAATGATCAAGCTTGCTTCAAGCCAAACGGTTGCGAGAATGCTGGAGCGTGATGATTTTTCAAAGCGCTATAAGGGTGGGCAACCGATTGCGATTCATGAATTCTTATACCCATTAGTCCAAGGCTATGACTCAGTTGCGATGAAAGCCGATATTGAGTTAGGCGGTACAGATCAGAAGTTTAACCTTTTGATGGGGCGTGAGCTTCAAAAGCAAAATAGGCAAAAGCCACAAGTGATTATTACCATGCCTTTATTGGTGGGATTAGATGGCGTTATGAAGATGTCCAAATCTTCTGGGAACTATATTGGTATTAGTGAATCAGCAGATGAGATTTTTGGCAAAATTATGTCTGTGTCTGATGAGCTTATGTGGAACTATTACGAATTATTGAGTTTTAAATCATTAGAAGAAATTGCTCAATTAAAACAGCAAGCTGAAGAAGGTCGTAACCCTAGAGATATTAAGGTTGAGCTTGCTGTCGAGATTGCTGGGCGTTTTTCATCAGAAACAGAAGCTCAAAAAGCCCATGAAAATTTCATTAATCGTTTTCAAAAAAATAAAACTCCAGATGATATGCCAGAAGTGGTGCTGGCGGTGGAAGATAATATACAAGTGGCAAATTTACTGAAAGATGCAAACTTGGTCTCGAGTACGTCTGAGGCGATTCGGATGATTCGTCAAGGTGCAGTGAAGATAGATGGCGATAAGGTGACGGATACAAAGCTTATTATAGAGACAGGTTCAGAGGGTGTTTATCAGGTTGGTAAACGCAAATTTGCTAAAATCATTGTGGAATTGGGTAAATCAAGTCACAATAAAATGGAATTAAATGCGTAAGGTCATTGAGAATATAAGGATTGATGGGTATGAATAGAATTGGACAGGATATTTTAATTGTCGCAGTGTGTATATTAGCACTGATTTTGGCATGGGAAATATTCAAATTTATGTTTTGGATTATTCTTTGGGCGGTGATTATCGTTTTGGGGTATCGTCTACTGAAATGGCTTTATGTCAGTGTGTTTGGAAAACGAAACTATCCAGATAATCGGGATTACTGAGTGCTCCCGTTTGGGTTGATTATTCTTCAGAATCCCCCTCGAAGTTTTTATTTTTAAAATTAATAATCGTTCGACGTTCCTTTTTATTTGGTCGACGGTCTGGAGCAGTATTGGCTTTATCCATTTTGCGTAAGGTGAGTTCACGTTCTCTTTTTTCTGTGCTTTCAACGGTTTCCTCATAAAGTAGCGCGGCTTCAGGTGCGCCTCGACGTTGGTTAGAAAGCGCCTTAACAGTGATTATTTTTTCAAAAAGTCCTTGGCGGATTTTTAGGGTAGCCCCGATCTCAACTTTTTTACTGACTTTTGCGCGTTGTCCTGCATAGTGGACTTTCCCACCTTCAATTGCATCTTTGGCGAGTCTTCTTGTTTTAAAAAAGCGTGCTGCCCAGAGCCATTTATCAAGTCGGACCTCTTGTGATTCGGTATGGTTGATCATAGAAAATACAAAATTTATTTTGTTTCATAGTTGTAAATCATAAATGTTTTATTCTTGCTTGTAATGAAAAATCGTTCTGATATGATCACAGTCTTCGGGGCGTGGCGCAGCTTGGTAGCGTACTTGCATGGGGCGCAAGAGGTCGTGGGTTCAAATCCCGCCGTCCCGACCAATTAAGATCAACGTAAAACCCATATGTAATATAGGTTTAAGTGATGTTATGAATATCTCTAAAATATATGAAGGTAGCTCAGAGGTAGCGTTCCATTAAGATTTGACAACTTTTAAGGTGGAACAGGTTGACCTCATACATAAATTCAGGCATGGCTCAAATCTCGTATACAACTGATGATAAATCCTGGTAAGTTTTTGAGGGCAGTCTGAAACATTATTCTTTATAATTTATTCTGATTTTATTTTATACACTCATTGAATCATTTGTTCTTTTGTATGTATTATGTGTGCTCGCACAATAAGTACGTAGATTTACGTATGTTGTCTTTTGACGATAGAGATTAGGATATTGGCTCTACTTGGTGAGTTGTCGTAAAGGTAATGCAACATTATTGTGCCAGGGAAGATAAGATTACTTAATTTAGGTATCCTTTTATAAGCATCTTACTTATATGATGTTATAAGAGATTAGTTTCATGCCGCTCATATAAGGAAATAACCAAAAGGAGAAGGGAATGCCGATTGATTTTGACATGGGTGCAACAGGCACACTTTTAATGGCAGTAGTCATTTTGATCGTTGGTCGATGGGTGCAGACCAGAGTGAGCGTGCTTGAGAAATTTTTTATTCCCGCGCCCGTGATCGGTGGCTTCATTTTTTCGGTGATTTTTTCTTTACTTGCCTACTTTCAAGTTATTCATTTAGAATTTGATGCGTTTTTACAAAAAATGCTAATGATTGCTTTTTTTGCAACAGTAGGCTTTTCAGCAAGCTTTAAATTTCTCAGAAAGGGCGGGAAGGTGGTGATGCTTTTCTTACTTTGTGCTTCTATTTTGGTTATCCTCCAAAATGTACTTGGTGTCTCATTAGCATGGATGTTGGGGGAAAGCCCAGCTTTTGGTATGGCAACTTCATCTATCCCCATGACCGGCGGGCATGGTACTGCCGCGGCATTTGGCCCTTTGTTAGAAGGGAAATTCTTTCTTGAGAGCGGTTCTTCGATTACGATTGCGGCAGCGACTTTTGGTTTGATTGCGGGAAGCTTGCTTGGTGGTCCGATAGGTCGCCGTTTAATGAAGAAATATAACCTCAAACCTAATGAAAAAGAATTAAAGGAAGCACATGTTGCTTCGGATTTAAATGAAGATAAACAATTAAAAATCACTGAGCATGGCATGTTTAACGCGGTTACAGTGATTGCTTTCGCAGTTGGGGGTGGAAGTGTTATTTCATATTACCTTAATAGCTATGCTTTAGTGATGCCTGAATATATCGGTGCAATGTTTGCTGCGGCATTCATTCGTAATCTGTCAGATTACTCAGGTTGGTTCAAGATTAACGATAATGAAGTAACTGTCCTAGGGAATATAACCTTATTCTTATTTTTAGCGATGGCGCTAATGAAAATGAATTTAATATCTTTAGTCGATTTGGCACTACCAATTTTGGTGATTTTATTTGCTCAAGTGTTAATGATGGGGCTATATGCTTATTTCATTACCTTTAGAGTGATGGGTAAAACGTATGATGCCGCTGTGATGGCAGTGGGGCATTGTGGATTTGGCTTGGGAGCCACGCCAAACGCTATGGCAAATATGGAAGCGTTTACCGCAAAAAACTTCCCATCTCCACAGGCTTTCTTTGTGTTGCCTATTGTTGGTTCTCTTTTTATAGATTTTATTAACTCAGGAGTGATTACAGCATTCCTGAATTTCCTATACTAATAAGTATTTGAAAAGCGAATGATAGTGACGCAGTAAACTAACTTTTTCGCCTAGGATGAGTGAAATTTTGAATAATCAATAAATAAGGAAATATAAAACTTATGAGTACAGCAACGATAGACAATGTCAATATGAAGCAACCAGGTGGGTTATACCTCCTTTTCTTTGCAGAGATGTGGGAACGCTTTAGCTATTATGGAATGCGCGCCATTCTGGTTTTATACATGACAAAAGAACTGATATTTTCAGATACTTTATCATTTATGGTATATGGTGCATTTACCGCTTTCGTGTATATGACACCTGTATTTGGAGGGATGATCGCAGATAAATTGCTTGGCTTTACACGAGCAGTGAAACTGGGTGCCGTGCTTATTATTCTTGGGCATATCGCACTAGCATTGCCAAGTATTGATGGGTTACCAGAAAATATATTTTTCTACACAGGACTTTCTTTCATCATTGTTGGAACTGGGTTTTTTAAAGCAAATATTTCCTCTATGGTTGGACATCTTTATGAAAGGAAAGATCCTAGGCGTAATAGTGGGTTTACGATATTTTATATGGGGATCAACCTAGGTTCATTCTTAGCCAGTATCTCAGTAGCGGTTGTGGCAGAGTGGTTAGGCTGGCATTATGGCTTTGGCTTAGCGGCAATTGGTATGTTTTTAGGGCTTCTTACCTTTATGTATGCCGATCGTATTAAAATATTTTCTCCAGATTCCAATCGACCAAATCTTGAGAGGCTTAAGAAAAAAATCTTGTTAGGCATAAATACGAATGTCATGATTTATATTGTTGCCATCTTATTAGTACCTGTGTTCGCATGGCTATTAGCAAATCCTGGTGGCAGTCAAGTGACATTGATTGTGGTGGGTGGTGTCATTGTCTTGTACTTCTTATATCAAGCAATGATTAGTGATAAGCAGGAACGAAACCATATTTTTGCAATTTTGATACTGTCATTTTTCTCAATGTTTTTTTGGTCTTTTTTTGAGCAAGCCGGCTCATCTATAAACTTATTTACAGATCGAAATATTGATCGTTGGATATTCGGTTATGAGATTCCAGCAGGGGCATTTCAGGCATTAAATGCAGGTTTCATTATCTTATTGGCACCGTTTTTTGCAACACTTTGGATGCGCTTGGCAAAGATGAAAAAAGACCCATCGGTCCCTGTTAAATTTGTATTAGGTGTGTTCTTCATCGGTGCTGGATTTTTTGCGCTGGCAATGGGGGCATATCTAGCCATTACAGATGGACAATCTTCAATGACCTGGGTCGTGTTAGGATATTTGTTACATACTATCGGTGAGCTGTGTTTATCTCCAGTAGGGTTGTCAGCGGTAACGCAGTTGGCACCAACAAGGCTTGTTGGGATGATGATGGGTGCATGGTTCCTATCGTCGGCTTTTGCAAACTACATTGCTTCGATCATTGCAGCGCTCACAAGTTCTGGTGACGTGGGTGGTGTTGTGCAGAGTGCAACAGCGTATGCGAATGTATATTATGATGTCTTCTTGAAAATCGGTATCACGGCAGTGGTGGCGAGCTTGATTATGTTGGCACTGAGCCCTAGCATTAAAAAGTTAATGCGTTAAGACATCTTTCGAGTGCCTATAGCGATAAAAACAAAGGCAAGCATGGCACTTTCCGGTAGAATTAAAAGGGCGGTGTAGATTGCTACAAGATAGAAAACTGCAGAACCAATACCGAGAATTAACCGACTCCAGCCCAAGCTAATCGTGTCAATGTTTAGCCAATATAAGATAAAATATGCTTATGGGCAACAGTCATCTCACCCTCACATTTATCCAGTAAAATACCACAAGGTATTTGCAAGATGGTATAAGATATAAATAATAAAGCAGAAAGCGAGACGCTTTCTTCGGTGGTTAGTCCTTGTGTAGTGCTGATATTAGCACTTTTGGTGACAGGTAATACTTGCAGGAATTATGCTAAGGTGACAAACAAGCAGGCAACAGTGAAAAGCAAAATCCTAATGGTTAAATTATTTGCAGACATGTATGTTTTAAGACTAAGGGTGATATCTTTAGGTATAGCCTATTTTTTATCAAAGGCAATGACATAAACTTCACTTGAACGAGCGCGAGAGGCATCAGGCTTACGAATAACAACGCGAGAATAGGACTCTCGCAGGTTCTTGATTAAGTCATCGGAACCTGCGCCATGAAATATCTTAGCTAGAAAGCTTCCACCTGTTGTGAGTGTCTGTTCTGCAAAGTCAACAGCGAGTTCCACAAGGTATAATGATCGAATCTGATCAGTGGTGGTATTGCCCGACATATTGGGCGCCATATCTGAGATGACCCAATCAATTTTTTTATTTTGGGTGAGTGCCAATAGTTCTTGATAAGGCTCATTTTCGGTGAAATCACCTTGAATAAACGTGACGTCTGCTAAGGGATCCATTGGTAGAATATCCAAAGCAAAAATCTTTCCATGTTCCGTCACGATGTTTTGCGCGATTTGCGACCAACCGCCAGGGGCTGCCCCCAGATCTACAATCTTCATGCCAGATTTGAATAACTTGTTCTTTTGATTGAGTTCGAGAAGTTTATAGGCGGCACGTGAACGATAGCCATCTTGCCTCGCTTTTGCGACATAGGGATCGGCATGATGCTCTCTTAACCAAGCGTCACTGCTTTTTGAAAGCTTTGCTTTACTCATTGATAATACTTTCTGGGGTTTTAAATCTATATTGGTGATATTATCAGCTTAACCCTATTTTATGAAGCACAATGTTATAGGTTCGGTATATAATAAGGGGTAAATACGATGGATGTTTTAGGCATTGACTCCTTGAAAAATAAAATAAAGAAGACGGGCGTTCTTTTGATTAATTTAGGCACGCCTGATGCACCAACCAAGAAGGCTGTAAGGGAATATCTCTCTGAGTTCTTGTCAGATGTGCGGGTGATTGATAAGCAAACGTTATTATGGAAAATAATACTCCATGGTATTATTTTAAGAGTACGCCCAAAACGTTCGGCGAAACTATATCAAAAAATATGGCGAGAGGATGGCATCTCTCCTTTGCTTTATAACAGTCGCAAAACGGCATTTAAATTGGATCGTGCTTTGGGGAATGATTATTCGGTTAAGTTAGGAATGCGTTATGGAAAGCCATCCATTGCAACTGCTGTGCAAAGTTTTGCAAAAGAATCCCTTTCAAGAATCATTATTTTACCACTTTACCCACAATATTCAGCTACGACATCTGCATCGACGTTAGATGCTTTTTATCAGGCGTTGTCGACGGAAATCCCAAGCTTTAACTTTATTGCAAGTTATGCACATTCAGACTTTTATATTAAAGCAATATCAGACTCCATCCTACAGTTTCAAGCAAAGCAGGGTAAACCCGAGAAACTTATATTTTCATTTCATGGATTACCAGAAAGATATATTTCTCAAGGGGATCCTTACTATCAACAATGTGTTGAAACAGTTGAAATGATTAGCGCAAAGCTTGGCTTATCGGAGTCTGAATATTGTCTTACCTTTCAATCAAGAGTCGGACGTGAGAAATGGATTGAACCTTACACGGATGCAACACTCAAAAAATTGGCGAATGAGGGTGTTAAATCGGTTCAAGTTATATGTCCAGGCTTCTCATGCGATTGTTTAGAAACATTGGAAGAAATTGACATTCAAATGAGGGCGTTTTTTTTACAAAATGGCGGTGAGTTATTTGCCTATATACCAGCATTAAACGATAGCGAAGTTCAAGTGGCGCTATTGAAAGCAGTGGTGTTAAATGAAGCCGGTATGTCATGATTCAAGTTCATAATTTATCTGTTGGAAAAATAATTCAAGATATAAATATTGAGATTAAGCCTGGCAAACTGATTGCGATTATTGGTCCGAATGGCGCAGGCAAAAGTACCTTATTAAAATCCATTGCGGGTGTGGTTGAACCCACAACAGGCACTATCCAGCTAAATAAGAAGGAAATATCAAATTATTCACTGAAAGAGAGAGCTGAAAGCATTGCCTATTTACCGCAACATCTTGAAATGGCATTTGATTATAATGCGAGACAAATTGTTGAAATGGGAGTTTATCCATTGCCACTTTCGCATGGTGAAAAACAAAAAGTTGTAGATAGATCCATCGCCTATGTAGAAGGAGGACATCTTGCCGCCCAGATGCATTCCATCATGTCAGGGGGTGAAAAACAACGGATTCATTTAGCCCGTGTGATTGCTCAGTTGGGGTTATTCTATGATACACATTTTCGGTGTTTACTATTGGATGAACATACATCTCATTTAGATATGCATTATCAACATGAGTCTTTTAAATTGATTCAGAAGTTTGTCAAACGGCATCACCTGTCAGTGGTTGCGGTGGTACATGATATTAATCTTGCAATGAGTTATGCGGATGAAGTGATGGTGATTCATGAGGGGAAACTGTTTGACTTTGGCGCAACTGATCAGGTGATTACGCCTGAAACCATTCGACAGGTATTTCGGATGAATCTGGCTTATATTTCTGATTATAATCAATATATTGTGATTCCTTGATGTGTTAAATATTACTGGTTATATAGTGTGTGATTCACAGGGGTGGTGATTACCTAACAAAATATGATCTGTTCTTCCCTAATGAAATGGCAGTGATCCCAACTTACCCACTAGTTAATACATAGTTTTCTGGGTGGTAGTTAGGGGGGAGTTTATTAATTTTCACATCGTATTCTTGATCTATCCAACTGCTATTATTAGTGTTATTAACAATCTGATTCTCATATATATCATCATCCCTGTGTGCTGCTGTAGATATTTGTTGCTTACCACTCTTTCCTCTATTACCCGTGGTTCCAGGGCCGTAATAAACCCCAACAAGTGTAGAGGGGTCAACCCAACTATCCATGCCAATCGTGTAGTTAGCTGATTGTTCGCAGGGAACACCAAAGGTGCCGAAGCGAGTG
>CAUZSH010000016.1:0-31044 GCA_963582935.1 Gammaproteobacteria bacterium | reverse complement strand
TAATGGATTGACTGAATTAAAGGATGACGAGAAAACCTATATTGAGTTTTATAATCATCGAAGATTTCACGAAACATTGGGCTATAAAAAACCAATGAATGTTTATAATGAAGGTTCAAATAGGGGCACGTCAAAAGAGCAGTTAGCACTTAAGGCAGCTTAAATGTTATGGGAATAGGAATTTAGAAAATGTTGTTTGACAGATTGGGGTAGTATAAAAAGACCAAAACTAAAAATCCTCGGCTTAGATTAGATTATGTATATTTGGAGTACGATTTTTCATGGTATGATGTAAGCCATAGATACTAATAGAAGTTAAGAAACGATGCAGGTAACTGAGAAAGAAATTCGATCTATGCTAGAGGCCTATATTGACCCAAATATAGGACTCTCTTTTGCGAGTACGAGAACGAAGGTGACTATTAAATTGCAAGGACATAATATACATGTGTCATTACAATTGCGGTATCCGCTAGACAACATAGCCATTACAGTGCTTAAAAAGGCACTTATAAAGGCGTTACAGAATTCAATAGGTGATGCTTATGATTTTCGTCTCGATGTTGAAATTAAAATCATTGCACATAAAGTACAACCAGGACAGCATGCTATTTCAAGTATCAAAAATGTGATTGCCATTGCTTCTGGTAAAGGAGGCGTGGGAAAATCAACCATCTCAGCCAATCTTGCCTTGGCATTGAAGGCGCAGGGCGCAACCGTTGGGATACTGGATGCGGATATATATGGACCGAGTCAGCCACAAATTATGGGAAGTTATGAAAACCCTGATTCAGCGGATAAAAAAAGCATTGAGCCTTTAACTTTGCATGGCATTCAGATGATGTCTATTGGGAATCTTGTGGCAATAGATTCGGCGGTTATTTGGCGTGGTCCCATGGTATCAGGTGCGTTGATGCAGTTGATTACGGATACAAAATGGCGTGATTTAGATTATCTGATTGTGGACTTACCTCCAGGCACGGGCGATATCCAGCTGACATTGGCAAAAAAAATCCCAGTCGCGGGTGCGGTTGTGGTGACAACGCCGCAAGATTTATCCATGATAGATGCTCGTCGAGCAGTGGCAATGTTTAAAAAGGTCAATATTCCAGTTTTGGGCATTATTGAAAATATGAGTGTGCATACTTGTTCAAAGTGCGGGCATGAAGAAGCTATTTTTGGTAAATCAGCAGGAGATGCACTTGCGACTGAGATGTCGTTAAGGCTGTTAGGGCGTATGCCGTTATCTATGCAAATCCGACAAGATGCGGATGAGGGTATTCCAACTGTTGTTAGGGATGCTAAAAGTCCAGTTGCGAAAAAGTATCGTGATATGGCGTTGAAAATGGCAGCGATATTGGCTTGTAGACCTAAGAATATAAATGCTAAGCTTCCCGGTGTCGTAGTAGAATCAAGATAAGGAATAAATGCGGTGACGATCAAATCAGATAAGTGGATTCGCAAAATGGCACAAGAGCAGCAAATGCTCGATCCTTTTGAGCCAGGACAAGTTAGAAAAAATGAATCAGGAAAAATAGTCTCTTATGGTACTTCAAGTTATGGCTATGATGTTCGTTGTGCCAATGAGTTTAAAATCTTCACCAATATTAATTCGACGATTATTGATCCCAAAAACTTTGATCCAAAGACTTTTGTTGATTTCACAGGTGATGTTTGCATCATTCCGCCCAACTCTTTTGCTTTAGCGCGAACCGTTGAGTATTTTAAAATACCCAAAGATGTGTTGGTTGTTTGCCTTGGAAAATCAACCTATGCACGATGTGGCATTATTGTCAATGTGACGCCTTTGGAGCCTGAGTGGGAAGGGCATGTGACGTTAGAGTTCTCAAACACGACACCACTTCCCGCTAAAATATATGCCAATGAAGGTGTGGCGCAGATGCTTTTTTTTCAGTCCGATGAGGATTGCGAAACAAGCTATAAAGATCGAGGTGGAAAATACCAAGGGCAAAAAGGCGTCACACTTCCTAAAACGTAGTTTTAATTTCTTTCGAAGCCTTAAGCCACGCCCTTGAATTCATTCAAGTTGCTTTGGTGATTCTCAATTTCTTCTAAAGTTTTCCCTTTTGTTTCAACACCTAACCATTGTGTGATCAAGAATCCTAATAATGCGGTTCCAGCTATGGCATACATGGTGGGCCCTAATCCAAAGTGCTGCATGCAGATGGGTAATAAGAAAATCCCTGCAGCCGCACCAATTTTTCCTGTGCATGATGCAAATCCATGACCTGTTGCGCGAATATGTGTTGGGAAAAGCTCTGCAGGCAATAAATAAGTGGTTGGGTTGGGACCACAGTTTACCATTAAATTGAAAATGATAAAGCCTCCAAATAGTAGGACCATTTCAAAACCGCCATGTGCAACATGGGTTGAGGTGGCGAGCATACATAGCCCAATAAACATGCCAATGAAGCCAATTTTTTGCAATCGGATTCTTCCCCATTTTTCGACTAAGAAAATAGCGAAGACGAAGCCAATGACTAAAAATATATCGAGATAAATTGCACTTCTGGTTGCCATAATATCTTGCACGATAAAACTGCCATCACCTGCAAGTGACATTTTGGCAAGAATTACGGGAGTAAAAAATCCAACTCCATAGAGTGAAACATCCATTAAGAACCATGAAATAGAGGTGAGCGCTGTGCGGCGTCTATATTTCTTTTTAAATAAAGAGCGATAGCCTTCAGGCTCTCTTTTTGGTTTTTTAAGAATATCTTTAGAGCCAATAATTTTTAATGCGATTCTTTTTGCTTCCTTCTTCTTGCCTTGTTCCAATAGCCATCTTGGGCTTTCAGGGAGACTCATTCTTAAGACCAATACAACAACAGCTGGCACCACGCCAAGTCCGAGCATCCAACGCCAAGCTTCGATATTAGGGTTAAGGTATAAGATAATTAATCCCAAGATCGCACCCGTTAATGCGCCAATTGCTTGAAAGCTAAAACTTCCCACTAGCATTCTGCCACGTAAATGAGAAGGCATGGTCTCAGAAACATAGGTGGATCCTGTCGGATAATCCGCGCCAATACCAACACCCAGTAAAAACCTAAATACGATGAGACTAAGTGGACTCCATGCAATAGAAGAAAGACCTGCAAAAATAACAAAGAAGACGACGCTTAAGACTAAAATGGTTTTACGGCCGAACTTGTCGGTGAAACGCCCAAAAATAACCGCTCCAAAAATTGCGCCAATTGGGGTCGCGGCACCAATTAACCCTGCTGTGACGGCAGTAACATTCCAATCTGGCATATGCATAATGAGGGGAAGTGCCACCGCAATAATGAAGAGATCAAAGCCGTCCATAAACACACCCATGGCGGAGAGAAACCATATTTTCCAATGGTGAAAAGTAAGCTTTGAGTTGCTGGGGTCGCTGCTCATTATATTCCTGAGAGTTATTTATTCAGACGCCATTTTAAGCCTGAATTGTTACAAATTTGTTACAATGGGAAAAATAGTTGCAAAGAGTTGTCGAAATCTTTGGTTTTTTTTTGTATCATCTTCCCCCATTGATAAAAGTATAGTCTATACTTCGCATTGGGTTTAAGGTCAAGGAAGTAAAACGGAAATTTATTGGGAGAAGTGAATGTTAATATTAACGCGAAGGATTGGTGAAACAGTGATGATCGGTGATGAAGTTACCGTAACAGTGCTCGGCGTGAAAGGAAATCAGGTTAGGTTGGGTGTGAATGCACCAAAAGATGTTTCAGTACATCGTGAAGAAATTTATATTCGTATTCAAAACGAGCATAATGCCTCAGAAAATGCCTCAGAAAATACCTCAAATGATGAATAAGACTATTGACATCTTCTAGGTGCATAGTACACTCATAATCGATTTCAAACGGAGAGATGGCTGAGCGGCTGAAAGCGCTCCCCTGCTAAGGGAGTATGGGGTTAATAGCTCCATCGGGGGTTCGAATCCCCCTCTCTCCGCCATGAAGTAGAGATAAAAAGTCGATATTTTTCTTCGATTTATTTTCAGTAATGCATCATACTTCATTTATGAATATATCTTTCTTTAAGGCATCAAATGAACGACCGTAAACTAGGATTGGTATATGTGCTGTCAGCGCCATCTGGTGCGGGTAAAACCTCATTGGTAACAGCTTTGTTAGCACAATTGCAAAATGTGGATGTTTGTGTGTCCCATACCACTCGAAAGCCTCGTGAAGGTGAGCATAATGGCAAAGAGTATTTTTTCGTTTCTCGTGAACCCTTTCATCAAATTTACTTGAAGGATGGCTTTGTCGAGTCGGCAGAAGTTTTTGGGAATCAGTATGGTACGTCAGTCGCAGAGATTGAGCGGATCACAAGTATTGGACACGATGTTATCCTTGAGATTGATTGGCAGGGTGCTCGCCAAGTCAAAGCGCTCTATCCAGAACGCACGGTCAGTATTTTTGTCTTACCTCCTTCCATCGAGGTATTAGAAAGTCGCCTCAAAGGTCGTGGCAAGGATTGTGATGAAACGATTGCGGGGCGTATGCAGAAAGCCAGAGATGAAATCTCACACTGTCATGAGTATAAATATATGATCGTCAATGATGATTTCGATGAAGCATTGTCGGATCTTGTTAGTATTTTTCGAGTTGAGCGCTTACGTCATCATCAGTTATCAAAAGTGAATACCTTAGTGGAAACGCTGCTTAATTAGCAATAAGAGCAAGAGTGAACAGAATTCTATAGGTGATAAGCCGTTGTTGTCATAACCTTTGATTGTGCTTTCATGATGATTTTGATTGGAAAGGGCAGTTTTGCACCGCCTTGTTTTTCAGCGCTAACAGCATGTTCTGCCTCGTCGATATACATTTGTTGCAGAATGGCTCGGCTTTTCGTGTCATTGGCAGGCAATGATTTTAAGTGACTATCTAAGTGCTTCATAACCTGATGCTCTGTTTCCATAACAAAACCGTAACTTACCTTATCACTGATTAAGCCTGCTGTGGCGCCAATGGCAAAAGAGCCAAGATACCAGAGTGGATTTAATAAACTTTGGCGACTTTCAAGTTCAGTTAGGCGCTCTTGGCACCATGCAAGGTGGTCATGCTCTTCATCTGCAGCCTGAAGTAAGTGCGTGCGGGTATCTTCTGATTTTGCGACCAGCGCCTGTCCTCGATAAAGTGCTTGAGCACAGATTTCACCCGTGTGATCCACACGCATGTAACCTGTACTTTGTTTAGCCTCTGTCTCGTTGAGGGCTTCTTGTTGCACAATATCCTTGGCGGGGCTTTGGCGTGTTGGGTGGGATGCGGGTGTCAAAATGGTTTTAACTGCATGATCCACTTCCGTGATGATCCGATCGAGTAAAGAGAGTTGTCTAGCCATAGCGTGTCATCAAGGTGATTTTTCTTTAAACTATTCTACACCCTAGGTGACGCAATGTTGAATAAGAATTGAATTTTTAGGTAAAAAGTTGATATCTGTGTTTGCATACGGTGAAAAAACTGCTAGCTTAATGGATAGGAACTCTTAATTGACGCGTACCATACTAATGAAACAAGCAATGCATACAGTCGCAAATATACAGATTAAATCTGTATCGTTTGCTATGCATTTACTTTCTGTTTCAGCGCTTCTTTCTCTGGCACTGCTACGCCTCCGCTTGGGCGGTCTATCTCTCTAATACTCAGCAGTACAATCAAATTATATTTAATTAATATCAATAAGTGAATCTATTCAAGTGAGGAATAACGCTATGGAATCCACCCCTTATATTTGGCAGGATGGCAAAATAACCCCATGGGCAGAAGCCACCACCCATGTACTCTCACATGGCTTACATTATGGTTCTGGTGTCTTTGAGGGCATACGTTTTTACCAAACGGATGCAGGCCCCGCTATTTTTCGATTAAAAGAGCATATGGAACGTTTTATTTACTCTGCAAAAGCCATTGGCATGATTGTGCCTTATAGCGTGGATGCGCTTTGTGATGCCATTGAAAACCTCGTTGCAATGAACGGTATTCAATGTGGCTATATTCGGCCATTAGCCTTTTTTGGTTATGGCTCTATGCGTGTAGTGCCAGATGCAAGCTTACCTATTAATGTGGTCATTGCTTGTTGGCCTTGGGGTGATTATCTACCCGCAAAAGCCATTGACGTTCAAATTAGCGACTATATTCGCATACACCCCAAGTCAACGGTAGCCGATGCAAAAATATGCGGACATTACGTTAATAGCATTATGGCAGGTCTTGCGATTGCAGGAACGGGTTATCATGAGGCGTTGTTGTTAGATATCGATGGGTTTGTGGCAGAGGGCAGTGCTGAAAATATCTTTATTGTTAAAAATGGTGAAATATATACCACAGAGACAGGCACTATTTTAGAAGGGATTACCCGCAACACCATTATGGAAATTGCGAAGCATCTTGGATATAAAGTGCATGAATGTCGCTTTAAACCTGAAGAGGTTATTCAAGCCGATGAAGCCTTTTTCTGTGGCACGGCGGTTGAGGTTACCGCAATAGGCACGTTGGATGATCAAAAAATTGCAGATGGAAAAATAGGTAAAATTACCCAGCAAATTCAACAATATTACCTAAATGTGGTGCATGGCAGAACGGATGCTTTTAAACACTATGTCACCATTGTTAAACCAAAGGAGATTTCTTATGCCAAATAATAACGAAATGAAACGTGAGCAAGCCGAACGGATTTATATTTTTGATACCACTTTGCGTGATGGACAGCAATCACCTGGTGCTGGGTTAACTTTTGAAGATAACTTAATTTATGCGGATTATGCAGACCAGCTAAATGTCGATATTTTAGAGGCAGGGTTTCCCTCTGCGAGCCAAACGGATTTTTATATTGTAAAGTCTATTTCAGAACGTATGGCTGCGCGAAAGTCAAATATGGTGGTAGCGGGACTTTGCCAGCTACGTGAAGGGCAAGTGATTAAAACCATTGAATCGTTAGCCGGCAGCATCCCATTAGGAAAAGCGCGTGTGCATACCTATGTGCCTGTTGATCCCAGTCTTGCAAAGGCAAGTTTAGGGCATCATGCCAACCATGATGAAATCATCAAAACCGTTTATAAGCTGATTAAAATGGCTAAAGATGCGGGCTGTGAGGTGGAGTTTTCACCTGAAGGGTATTCTCGTTTAGGCGATCATTTTGATTATGTCGGCGACCTTGTTCGAGCGGCTGTTGAGGCAGGGGCTTCAGTGATTAATTGCCCAGACACCATCGGAGGCGCTTGTCGCCGTGAGGGAGAGCAGTATTTTGTTCGTCGAATGCAGCGTCATGCGGATATGATTCAAAAAGAATTCCCAAACCATCCCGTGATCTGGTCTACACACAATCACAATGACTTTGGCTTGGCGCTAGATAATAGTATCAATGCCGTATTTGAAGGCCCAGCAAGGCAAATTGAGGGCTGTATTAATGGCGTTGGCGAGCGAGCAGGCAATGCGGCTCTTGAGCAGTGTGTGATGTATATTAAACAGTTTGGGCAGAAAGAAGGACGTAATTTTTATACCGACATTAATATTTCGGAGTTCAAACAGACTTCAGATTTTATTGCTGAAAAAATGTTACCTCGTCAGCCCCATTCGCCCATTGTGGGTGAGAATGCAACTAAACATACTTCAGGTGGGCATACCAATGCGATTTTGAACAACCCATTAGTCTATCAGCCTTTTGATCCAAAAGAGATTGGGGGTGAAATCCGTTTTGTTTTTGGACCCTTAAGTGGCGGAAATCATGCAAAGCAAGTCATTGAGCAGCATGGCTATATTTGTGAAAATGAAGAAAAAGCCACCATGGCGCAGGCGATTAAAGACTATTATCACGATCGCCGTAAAGGGGTGACAGATTTAGAGGTGTTGGCCGCTTATAAAGCGATTAAATCACCGATTAAAGCCGATAAAATCAGCTATAGCCGCGTCAATGGAAATAGTGCAACCTTATCATTAATTGGGGCTTTCTTTGATCAATCTGAGATTGAAGTGGATTCTTTGGGCAAGAATTCGGCATTGTCGGCATTGGTTGAAGCGGTGAAGACTTATATGCCTGATGTTAAAATTGAAGACTATCGTTCAGAATCATCGACCGACGATGCCATTGATGCCTTGTGTCGAAGTACCATTGTTGTGAGCCGTGAAAATAATAGAACTTATAAAGGTATCGCCGAGGATAGTGATATTGAAATTTCAGCATTAAAAGCATATATCAATGCGGTTAATGAGGCCTATGTTGAAGAACATTATAGGATAGGAGCATAAAATGGTAGCACAAAATATTATTGATAAGATCTGGGATGCACATGTGGTGTGTCAAGAAGTAGGAGCGCCTGCAGTCTTTGCCATTGATGGTATGTTGATTCATGAGGTAACTTCAGCGCAAGCCTTTGATGTTCTGCGTGAAAAAAACATTAAGATTCGTTGCCCAGAAAAATTTATTGCAACCCTAGATCATAGTATCCCGACCACTAAGGAGCGTGATATTATCCATGACCCTAAAGCGAGAAAACAAGTTGAAATGCTACGGCAAAATGCAGCAGAGTTTGGGGTGAAACTTTATGATTTTGAGAGTCAGCATCAAGGTGTTGTACATGTGATGGCGCCTGAGCTTGGTTTTATTAAGCCTGGCATGACAATTGTATGTGGAGATTCACATACCTCTACACATGGGGCATTTGGGGCTTTAGCTTTTGGTGTTGGCACAACGGAGGTGGGCCATGTTTTGGCAACAAATTGTATTTTACAATCGAAACCTAAGACCATGAAAGTTATCTTTAGTGGTAAGTGCCCAAAACATGTGGGCGCAAAGGACATGATTTTGAAGTTGATTGCTGAAATTGGGATTGGCGGTGCGGCAGGTCATATTATTGAATACTGTGGCGAGGCGGTGACATCACTTAGCATGGAGGGGCGAATGACCCTGTGTAATATGTCCATAGAATGTGGCGCAAGAGCTGGATTAGTTACGCCTGATGCTGTCACGTATGATTACCTGAAAGGGAAGGTGTATGCGCCCAAAGAGCATCAGTGGGATGCTGCGATTAAACAATGGGATACGATTTGTAGCGATGCAGGCTGTGATTATGATGCATTTGTGACGATTGATGTTAATGGCATGAAGCCTATGGTGAGTTGGGGCATTAACCCTGAGCAAAGTATTGCCATTGATGCCATTATTCCAACACTTAAACAACTTCCAAAGACCCATCGGCAAATGGCAAAGAAAGCCTATGATTATACCGGCTGCGCAGAAGGGGAGTCATTATTGGAGCAAGCGATTCAATGGGGTTTTGTGGGCAGTTGTACGAATGGTCGTATTGAAGATTTGCGTGAAGTAGCCGAAGTTTTAAGAAATCGTCATGTTGCAAAAACGGTCACGCTTTATATTGTCCCAGGCTCAGAGGTGGTTCGTGCAGAAGCGATTTCTGAAGGGCTAGATAAAATATTTGAAGCCGCAGGTGCGTATTTTAGAATGCCTGGTTGTTCTATGTGTCTTGGTATGAATGAAGATAAAGTGCCTGCCGGAGAGCATTGTATTAGTACCTCGAATCGTAATTTTATGGGGCGGCAAGGTGTGGGCAGTATTACGCATTTGGCGTCACCGAGAACGGTGGCATTAAGTGCTGTTGCTGGAAAAATTACTGCAACAGAAGTTGCTAGAGAAGAGGTGTAAGCATGAAAGAATTTAATAAAATAACCAGCCATATCATTCCTTTAGTCATGAAAGATGTGGATACAGATATGATTATTCCGGCCCAATTTATGACAAAGGTAAATAAAGAAGGTTATGGCGAATATTTATTCACCCGTCTGCGTGATGGCGATGCGAGCTTTGTTTTTAATCAGCCTCAATACAAGGATGCACAAATATTGCTAAGTGGTAGCAATTTTGGCTGCGGCTCATCTCGAGAAGTTGCGGTTTGGGCACTGCAACAGGCGGGCATTTCTGTGATTATAGCAGAGTCATTTTCAGATATTTTTCATAGTAATGCCGCTAAAAATGGCTTGTTATTGATTCAGCTACCGAAAGACGTAGTGAATGCGTGGATGCAAGAGGCTGAAAATAAAACGTGTGTCTTAACCGTTGACCTTGAGATGCAAACTGTTTGTGATCAAGATGGCGAGGTTGAACATTTTGAATATGATACCTTTCGTAAATCATGTTTATTGAAAGGGTATGATGATATGGATTATTTGCTTGCGCATCTTGGAGAAATTGAACAGCATGAACAAGCTTAACAAGAAGTAGGATAATACGATGAAAAAGACAATTGCAGTATTAGCTGGTGATGGTATCGGTCCTGAAGTGATGGTTGAAGGGATTCGAGTGCTTGACAGTGTGGCACAAAAATTCGGGCATGATTTTGAGTACGATTATGCTTTGGTTGGCGGTGCGGCGTTTGAGGTTTTTGGTGAACATTGCCCAATCTCTACCATAGAGACCTGTGCCAATGCAGACGCCATTTTATTTGGCTCAGTGGGTGGCCCGGTGAATGCGCAAGATGACCAAAAGTGGAAGAGCTGTGAAGCCAATAGTATTTTGGCATTGCGTAAAGAATTTAAATTCAATATTAATATCCGCCCCATTGCGATGATTCCAAGCTTAATGGATATCAGTCCATTAAAGGCGAAAGTGGTTCAACCTAAAGCCGACATTGTAATTTTTAGAGAATTGAATGGCGATATTTATTTTGGGGCGCATGAGCAAGGTGTCGACGATAATGGTGTGCGCTATGCTACGGACGTTGCTGAGTATAATGAACATCAGATTGCCTCTATTGTGCATCAAGCTTTTAAAGCGACTCAAAATCGAGGCAAACATCTGACTTCGGTGGATAAGGCAAATGTTTTAGCAACGTCAAAATTATGGCGGACCATTGTGGATGAGATTGCGCCACAATACTCTGATGTAAAAGTAAGTCATATGTATGTGGATAATTGTGCTATGCAAATGATTGTTAACCCGAGCCAATTTGATGTGATTGTGACAGCAAATTTATTTGGGGATATTTTGTCAGACTTAGGGGCGGTGCTCCCGGGTTCTCTCGGGCTGATTCCAAGTGTTAGTCTGAATGCCGAGGGTTTTGGGTTGTATGAGCCTTCAGGCGGCTCTGCTCCAGATATCGCAGGGCAGGGGAAGGCAAACCCTATTGCACAGATTCTATCAGCGGCAATGATGCTGGAATACTCTTTTAATATGCTTGAAGAAGCCAATGCTATTTATCAGGCGGTGAATCGCGCCTTAACTTCAGGAAAAAGAACAATTGATATTGTGGGCAGTGATGCTGTGGCGGTTTCTTTATCGCAAATGGCGGATGCTATTATTGCTGAAATTATGGAAGCGTCTCTGGTTTAGCCTTAAAACTAATCCTGCTTCGTCAATCGACACACTTGCACATCATAATGATCCGCCATGGTGTTGGGTGCAATGGTGGTCACGGTTTTTGTCATGCTCGGATAAAGCTGAACAGGCTGCCATGGGGTGTTATTGCCCACATTGAAGCCATTTTTATCCTGCCAAGTAAATTTATACTGAAATCTTTGATTGCTGGAAGTTTTGTTGTAAAAGGTAATTTTAGATTGCGTGAGGTCATTATGTTTTCGTGTAGCAGGGGGCTCGATGCCGATATCACCAGAAAACCCAGAACCAACACGGTAAGGGCCATCAAATCCCGATGAGGGGATGGTGACGCAGGTCGGTGCGCACCCCGCAAGCAACAATAAAGCCACAGTAGATGGAAGAATCAGTAGTGTTGATAATTTTGGCATAAGAGATCCTCATTCAATAAAACCTAATATTGAAAATATAGCTTAATTAGATATTAAAACTCAAGAGGATAGAGAAAGAAAAGGCAGAATATATACAGTTCAGTTATTCTGCCACAAAGCTTTTCAGGGTTTCAGAGCGAGAAGGATGGCGAAGCTTGCGTAATGCTTTTGCTTCAATTTGACGAATACGTTCACGAGTGACATCAAATTGTTTGCCCACTTCTTCAAGGGTATGGTCGGTATTCATGTCGATCCCAAAACGCATACGTAATACTTTCGCTTCTCTTTCTGTTAGCGACTCAAGAATGCCTTTTGTGGCTTCTTTTAAGCTTTCGTTGGTGGCATTATCCACTGGAGAGTCATTTGAGCCATCTTCAATAAAGTCACCAAGATGAGAGTCATCATCATCACCAATAGGGGTTTCCATTGAGATGGGTTCTTTGGCAATTTTCATGATTTTTTGAACTTTGTCTTCCGGCATTTCAATCAATTCGCTTAACTCTTCAGGAGTGGCTTCACGCCCTGTTTCTTGTAAAATTTGGCGAGAAAGACGATTGAGTTTATTAATGGTTTCAATCATATGCACAGGAATACGAATCGTGCGAGCCTGATCGGCAATCGAGCGCGTGATAGCTTGTCTGATCCACCAAGTTGCATAAGTTGAGAACTTATAGCCACGACGGTATTCAAACTTATCCACCGCTTTCATCAAACCGATATTTCCTTCTTGAATCAGATCCAAAAATTGTAAGCCACGGTTGGTATATTTTTTAGCGATAGAGATCACCAATCTTAAGTTCGCCTCGATCATTTCTTTTTTAGCGCGACGTGCCTTTGCTTCACCAATACTCATGCGTTTATTGGCTTCACGAATTTCACTGACAGGCATGCTGTAACGCTCTTCAATATCTTTGAGATTTTCTTGAAGCTCCTGGATATTCGCTTTTACTTTTTGCAATAACGGGTTGCTTTCTAAATGCTGTTTAATCCAGCTTGAGTCACTTTCATGGTTTGGAAAGGTGCTGACGAAATCTTGTTTTGGCATTTTAGCTCTTTCAAGACTGAGGCGCATAATTTTGCGTTCATTCGTTCTCACATCAGCAATCATGTCGCGAAGCAGGTTAATCATGCGATTTAACTGTGCGCTAGAATATTTTAATTGCTTAAACTTTTCACCTAAGAATGCGAGGGCTTCATCATAGGCCGGTGATTTCTTTTTGAGGGTAATGAGATGATCAAAAGCAGCTTGAATTTCTTCAAAATACTGTTTTGCTAGAACTGGGTCAGGACCGGTATCTTCTTCTTCATCATCACTAGAGTCATCGGATTCTTCGCTTTCATTTGAGTTATTATCGGAATTAGCATCATTACTATTTTCTAATGTTGCTTCTGGTTTCTCCAGCATGGAGCCTACATCCGTTCCTGACGCATCATAGTCTTCATCATCTTCATTAAATCCAGAAATCATGCTGGCAAGCTTCACACTGGAGAGCAATACGGGACCATCTTCTTCATCTGGACGAGCAGCCTCTGCATCAATGCAAAGTTGTTGGTAGCGATCTAATAGTGATTTAATAACGATTGGGTACTCGGCAATGGTATCAATAACATCTTTGGTACCCGCTTCAATACGTTTAGCAATTTCAATCTCACCAATACGGGTAAGTAGGTCAACAGAGCCCATTTCACGCATATACATACGGACAGGATCGGTGGTTCTGCCAAGCTCACCATCAGAGGCCAGTGCTTGGATTGCCGCTTCAGCCGCGTCATCATCCGTTGTTTCTTGTGCCATTAAGAGATCTTCTTTATCTGGCGCAGTTTCAAAAACTTGGACACCCATTTCATTAATGGTCTTAATGACTTCTTCTATGCGATCTTCATCGGTGAACTCGTCAGGAAGGTGGTCATTAACATCTGAAAATGTTAGATAGCCTTGCTCTTTACCAAGCAATAACAACCCTTGAATTCGACCAAGTAGTTGTTCTTTTGTTATTTCACTCATTTAAAATTCGCCTTAATTAATCTTTAAAAATGCGCGGTTCCCGTCGTACGAGCTATCGCACGCAGGCACAAGCAGGTGATTGTAGCCCGCTTAAGCGAGCTTGTCTACTTTTTGATTGTTATTTAGTTAATTGCTGTTGACAAGTATAGCTACGGCTTGGTGCTTTTGTGTAATAATTCTTTAAGAAGTTGCTTTTCTTCGGCAGATAAAGGGTAGCTTTTTGATTTTTCAAGAATTTTTTTTAATTGGATGGATTGTTCAGCATGATGATTTTTATGGAGTGCGGCATTTGTTTCGATACTCATCTGTGTTTTGTCAATATTGGTTTCTATCGCCGCAAGTTGGTACAAATAAGGTTCATGTTCTGGGTATATCTTGCAGAGAGATTGAATGAGCATAGCGGTAGACAATGCCTGGTTTTCAGCAAAAAAATGGCAAGAATGTTGTATGATTTGGAAAAATATATTTGAATCCTGACTATTTTCTATGGGCTCTGGCAAGGTGATTTCAGCGCAAAGAGAAGGGTCATTTAAAATAAAAAGCAGGGCTTTTTCAATATAGGTTAATTTATTTGGATTAAGTCGAATAACCTGCTTTTTTCGGGGTGCTGTCTGCGTATTGGTAGGATTGATTTTTGCTCGGGTTAGAAATAAGTGATCTAGTTGTTTTGCCGTTGCGCCTGTTTCACTACTTAAGCGATTTTTGATTAAAATGGTATGGCTATTTTCAGGGATTTTTTCAAGAAGGTTTTTGGTGAATTCAATCACCTGTGCTTGACCGTCATAGGTGTCATTTACATACTCTTTGGCTATATGCTCGAATAAAAAGTCAATAAGAGAGGAGGCATATTGCAATTTTTCTTCAAAATGCTTAAGTCCTATTTTGTGAATCAGGCTATCAGGGTCTTCTGAATGGTCGAGCGTTAAAAAATAAGCGGCGCGTGACCCTGTTAGAAAGGGCAATACAAGCTGCAATGATCTAAGAGCTGCTTGTTGTCCCGCTAAATCTCCATCAAAACAAAAAATAAGTTTGTCAGTTTCTCTGAATATCCGTTTAAGATGTTGCTCTGTTAAAGACGTACCCAGTGTGGCAACGGATTTAACATAGCCATGCTCGGCCAATCCAATAACATCCATATACCCTTCTACGATAAGGAGGTGATCTAAAGCTTGTTTTTGTTGTTTGATTTCATAAAGACCATAAAGCTCTTCTCCCTTGTGGAATATTTTAGTTTCAGGTGAATTAAGGTATTTGGGTTGGTTGGGAGCATTGTTTAAGATTCTGCCGCCAAAACCAATGACTTTTCCTTGGCGGTTGCGAATGGGGAAAATAAGTCGATTCCGAAACCGGTCGTAGTATTTAGGGGGCGTTTTTTGAATGGTGAGACCCGCATCAATCAGTGTTTGCCGTCCGTATTTTTGCTTTAAGGTATCCGTCAGTGTGCCCCATTCTTCGGGCGCATAGCCGATACCATAGATCTTGGCTGTTGTGGCGCTGATATGTCGTGATTTTATGTATTCGATGATTTCTGGGCTTTGTTTATGATGCTTTAGCTGCCATCGATAAAAATTTAAGGCGGTTTGTAGTGCGCCATAAAGTGGGGTTAAATCTTCACGAGGCTGCCCTGCTTGAGCGTTGCTATAGGGGACCTCTGTTCCTTTCAGGGACGCCAGCTCTTCAATGGCATCAATAAAATCAAGGTGGTCATGTTCGCGTAAAAAAGTAATGACATTTCCACTCGCGCCACAGCCAAAACAATGATAAATTTGCTTTTGTTGGCTGACATGAAAGGAGGGTGTTTTCTCATGATGAAACGGGCAACAAGCCGTGTGGCTATTCCCTCTTTTTTTTAAAGGGATCGCGCGCGCGATGACATCAATAATATCCGTGCTTGAGATCAAGTGATCGATAAAATTACTCGGAATACGCCCATGTTTCATATTTACTAATTATTGTAATAGAGCTTTGATTATTGCGCCTACATCACCCATATCGGCACGACCATGCACGTTGGGGCGAATGTTACCCATTACCTTGCCCATATCTTTGATGGAGGATGCGCCCATTGCCGTAATGGCAGCTTCTGCGAATGCCTTAATTTCATCTTGAGATAAAGATTGTGGTAAATAATCGGTTAATACTTCAATTTCTGCCAGCTCCTTTTCAGCAAGCTCTGGGCGGTTAGCCTGTGTGAACTGTTGCGCGGAGTCTTTTCGTTGCTTAATCATTTTACTAATAATATCAATAACATGATCATCAATAATGGTAATGCGTTCATCAACTTCTTTTTGCTTAATTGCAGCCAATACCATTCGGATGTTTGATAAGCGTTCTTTTTGTTTACTTTTCATTGCAGACTTCATGTCGGCAGTTAGCTGTAATTTTAGATCAGACATTGTTTTTCCTGTTTGATTGATATGGCATCAGAAGTATTGAGTTATATTTTAGTCCTTTCTCTTAGGGGTTGTAAAGGCTATGCGAAGCGTTGATAAATTAGCAATAGCATTCATGATGAATCCTGCTAGGATGAGAGCACTATAAGCATTAAGAGATAGGAATAGATAAGGTGAATAAATTTAAATTGGTGCTAATATCTGGCGTAGGAAGTTTATTTGAAACTTTTGATTTTTATCTTTTTTCTTTGTTCGCTATTGCTATCGGCGCCTCTATCTTTGGTGGGTGAAACTCTGGTGAGCTTATTTGGGTGTTCCTAGCTTTTGCCTCAGGTTATCTAGCAAGAGTGGCTGGTGCAGTGTTTTTTGGCTATATTGGCGATAAATATGGGCGTAAGCTCTCATTCCAATACACGATTCTTATTATTGGGTTTTCTTCCATATTAATTGGCATTTTACCTGCGTTCTCAATGATTGGTTATACCGCAATCGTTTTGCTTTTTATATTAAGAATTGCACAAGGTTTTTCCTATGGCGGTGAGCTAACGGGGGCGACTATTTTGGTGCGTGAGCATATTAAAGATAGAACAGGGTTCTATTGTGGGCTGGTCCAGTCTTTTGCAGGGGTAGGTGTTTTATTAGCGGTTGCATCCCATGCTTTATTAAACGAATTTTTAACTGCCGAACAGATGATTCGATTCGGTTGGCGAATTGCCTTTATTGGTGGTGGGGTTTTTATTCTCCATAGTTACTTTGCACGCCAATCTTTGTATGAATCACCTGAATATTTGCAGATGCGAAAAAAAGAACTGGAGCGCAATCAGCCATTACGCCATTAAAAATTGCTTTTGAAAAATATAAAATGATGATGTTGCTAAGTGTGTTGACGATGTCTGGCACGGTCACTTATTTCGGTATTTGTATTGCCTATTTGCCCATCTATTGCCGAGATTATTGCGCAAGTAATACATTGCAAATCGTGACATTGTTGCTTTGTATGTCAATTACAATGCCGCTTGGAGAGATTGTAGGCGGGCTTCTTTCAGATTTGTTTGGGTATAAAAAAGTTTATTTTGCAGTTTCAGTTGTTGCCATAATATCCGTTATACCTATTTTTATGGTATTAACATGTGGCTCATCTGATGTTTTAATAATATATGGAAGCATGATTTTTTATGCCTTTATGATCGGCATATCGTTGGCTATAATGATGCGTTATTTGACCGAGATATTTCCTGTTGAGGTGCGTTATTCTTGCGTGGCAATTTCACTAAATGTTGCATTTGCCATATTTGCAGGATTATCTCCAGTGGTGATGGCAACATTGATGCCTTTATTTGAGGTGACGTTATTGCCTGCTTATATTATGGCGATGGCTTTTATTGTACAGGTTGTTGCACTCGTTTTGATTGAGCGTAAAATAAAGCGTTAGTCATCACTGAAGCGTGGGTTTTAATTGCAGGTTATTGGTCACAATCGTGACATGTCGCCTTGGAACGTTTGCTAAGATTTTATATTGATGGTCTCCAATAAGACTTTCAAATTCTTTTAGGTGGCCATTATCTACGATGACAATAATGGTTTTATGTGCGGAATCTTTCCAGTCTTTTTTGAAAACTGTATAGGTCATCAGTGTATCAGGTAGGGATTTCTCATAGTATTTTAAACCCTCGTAGATTTCTCGTTGCCAGTTATCAGATAGTGTGGATCGGTTAATTTCATCCCAACCGGCAACCGCAGGGACATTGCGATCTAAATACATGGGGACAGAATAATAATAGCGTCCAAACATAAGCACTTCAGCTTTTGGGTGGCTCTTTAGGTAATGTTCAGCTTTTTCAGCAATGGGCCAATTCCATTGTAAATTCCAGGTTTTAAGGCTGGCAATAAGGCAAACGTTCATGATAAAGATCATGGCTAATAGGGCGCTAATAATAAAGCCAAATTTTTTCTTCTTATGAATGCCGTAGAATAATACGGCAGAGGTGATGAGAAGGAGGACGCCCAAGAATCGTGCATAGGGCGCAGAAGCCAAAATACCTTGTTGCTCTGGAATAATGAATGCCAGTGAAATTACCGTGATTGCCATTAAGGGCAATAAAATAATCAGCACCCAAGTTGATATTCTATTTGCCTTGCTTGGTTGTTCATCCCATTTTCTACAAACATAGATTGCCATTAATATGGCCGTGGCAGGAATAACGGGTCCGATGTAGCCCACAAGCTTGGAACTTGGAATGGAGAAAAATAATGTGATCAGTACGATCCAAAGCAGCAAAAATAACTCAACGGGATGGCTTTTTTTATTTGCGAAAATATTTTTAATATGTGTGCCATAGCTTTGTAGCATATAAAGCACAAAAGGGAAAATGCCACCGATTACCATAGGTAGGTAGTAAAACCATGCTTTTTGTTGATTAAAGTCATCTCCAACAAACCTAAAAAATTGATTCCAAATAAAGAAATAATATAAAAATCCAGGATTTTGTTGTTCACAGAGATAAAGCCAAGGTGCAATGATGATGACAAATAGAATCAGCCCACTCAATAATCTGATTTTGAGGAGCGACTTCCAGTCATTCAGTATCAGCACCCAGAAAAAAATAATCATGGCTGGAAATACCAAGCCAATAAGTCCCTTAGTCAGAAACGCGAGTGCGGCAAAAGCATAGGACAAATAAAACCAAGTAGCAGTATGTTTGTTTGTTTTTAAATGATGAACGCCGATGAGGAATGATAACATGGAGCACGTGATCCAGCTCGCCACCTCGCCATCCATATTGGTGTAATGTGTTAAGGCGAAATACATGGGCGCAGCGGCAACCATAAGGGACGCAACAATGCCCATTCTGCGATTAAAAACAAGACGCCCAAAAACATAGGTCATTAAACAAGTGATGATGCCAATGACCGCAGGAAAAAATCTTGCGGAGAACTCTGAGACTCCGAATGTATGGAAAGAGATTATTTCAAGCCAGTAGTATAATATTGGTTTTCCAAGAAAAGGGGAGCCCGCCAGTGTTGGCGTTACGTAATTATTATCTTTATACATATCCCAAGCTATCCCAACATAGCGTGTTTCATCTGGTGAGATGAGGTGGTGTCCGCCTAAAAACAACATAAATAAAACACTGAAAAATATAATCAGGCAAATAATGTCTTTGTACCAAGTGGTTGTGTTGGGCATAGTCGCTTTAACTCTTGATGAAAATCATATGCTTAAAAGTCTAGCTTGATGTGTTTAGTATAGCAATATTCTTAAAGTGAATTTATCATATTCATGAGTGTATTTTATAGGGAGGATGTTTTGCTCTTCTGTTATCTTATTGTTATTTATTGTGATCCATATTTAACCAATACAGGTTTTTGTGGTAGTTTTCCTACAGGGCGTACGTTTATTTCTGATTAAAATAACAGCAAATGACTATTGTGCTGCTAAATTAAAATTGTTTATAGTAGAAGTGCATAGAGAAAAGATAAGGCCTTGCTCCCGACCTTTTATCTGGCTACAAAGGATGTCGCAGATACCTCAGCACTTGGTCTATCCTATTTGTTCTATGTTCTAACATTAACAGATAAGGAGATATAGTGATGCAGGATGACTGGCAAGAAGCAGATTTAGCACTGATATTTAATAAGCAGGTGTATTCCTTGGAAGTGACTTGGATGGAGGGTTATGCTCATGGTGAGCTAGAGGTTTCTAGTGAATTCAATCCTTTTGATAGACAGACTAAGCCCTATCATTATTGGCAGGAAGGCTGGGAATCTGGATTTTTAGGCGAAGAAGCACTTTTTCCTGAATATCGGGTAGAGATTGACCCTGTTGTGGCAATCATCTCTAAAGATAGAGGAAGTGCTTTTATCAATGAGCGATTTGACCAATTATTATTTAGCCTCGGTGCTCTTGTTGGTACAGCCGCAATTATCACGGCAGTACTTGTGGATGTTGCGGCTTAAAGGTACATTTGGCTATGCAAGGACAGTCTTCAACTCGTATACTGTACGTTGATCTTATTTATAGATAGAGTTGGCAATGACGAGAATAAAGGTGTGTGGTATAACGAATATTGAAGATGCGCTCGCAGCCATTCGTGCAGGTGCGGATGCGTTGGGCTTTGTCTTTTATGCTCCCAGCCCTAGATATATTACTCCAGTACAGGCAAAGGCGATTATTTCACAATTACCTCCTTTTGTGGTGCCAGTGGCATTATTTGTGAATGAAGATGAAAAAGTGATTCGTGAAACGCTTGAAATAACGGGTTGTTCATTGCTGCAATTTCATGGTGACGAAACAAATGAGGCATGCCACAAATATCGCATACCTTATATGAAAGCGATCCGTGTGTCAGAATCCTTGGATGTTATTGCTCGTTGCGATGATTTTCCGGGAGCGAGTGCATTATTATTGGATACCTATCAAAAAGGCATTTATGGTGGCAGTGGCATTTCTTTTGATTGGTCAAGAGTACCTAAAAAGTATTCTAAACCCATTGTTTTGGCTGGTGGATTAACGCCTGCTAATGTGCAAGAAGCGATACGGCAAACAAGCTGCTATGCAGTGGATGTTAGTGGGGGTGTTGAGCGCACTAAAGGGTTAAAGGATCATCGGTTGTTGAGTGATTTTTATGGGGCAGTTAGAGGCGCTACTAATTTAGAGTAGGCTAATGATTCTTTGTTGAGAGCTTACTTTAGAGAGGGGCAAAAGAGCCCTTTAATGAGGATATAGAAATCCCCTTCCTAGAAGAGGTATAGAAATCCCATTTAAACCAGCGGTTTAAAATGGAATTTCATCATCAAAGTCATTATCAAACTGACTTAGGTTTGGTGCAGGTTGTTCAGTCACTTTTGGTTTTGATTTTGGTTTTTCAAATGACTGTGCAGGTCCGCCTTGAGGTTGGGCTGAGTGGCTCTGTGATGCGTCATTGCGACCACCAATAAATTGAAATTCACTGCCAACGATCTCAGTAGTGTACTTATCTTGACCTTGGTTATCTTGCCATTTGTTCGTGCGAATACGACCTTCAATATAAAGCTGCGAGCCTTTTTGGCAGTATTCAGCAATGACTTCCGCAGGCTTGCCAAAAAAAACGACACGATGCCATTCTGTGCTATCGACAGATTGTCCAGTTTGGCGATCTTTATAGCTTTCATTGGTTGCAAGGCGCAGATTTGCAACGGCGTTCCCGCTGGGCATATAGCGCACTTCGGGGGCTGCGCCTAGGCGACCTAATAGGGTGACTTTATTTACGGTTCCTTTTGCCATGATGGGCATCCTTAATGGTTTTTATTATTTCTTGAGCATACTTTACCGCTTGGGTTGAATAAATCAAGCATAAGCAACATTTGTGGAAAAAAGTGTGCGAAAAGGTTGGTAGGACATTAATCTTCAAGGTTGAAGGTGATGCCCTGTGCCAGAGGAAGCTCTTTGCCATAGTTAATGGTGTTGGTTTGTCGGCGCATATAAGCTTTCCAAGCATCAGAGCCTGCTTCTCTACCGCCGCCTGTGTGCTTTTCACCGCCGAATGCGCCACCAATTTCAGCACCAGAAGTGCCAATATTGACATTTGCGATACCGCAGTCACTACCTCTCGAAGATAGGAAGTATTCAGCTGTTTGAATGTCAGCGGTAAAAATAGAGCTCGATAGCCCAAAATCAACACTGTTGTTAATCTGAATGGCCTCTTCAATATTGTCAAATGGCATAACATACAGGATTGGACAAAAGTTTTCTTCTTGGACAATTGGCATATCTGCTGCAGCTTCGATGATAGTTGGTTCAACAAAGAAACCTTCCGCATTTAACTTTTTGCCACCACAAAGTAGTTTGCCACCTTGCGCTTGGGCTTCTTTGATTGTGCGTACATAATTATCGACAGAGTCTTGGTCAATAAGAGGACCCATCAAATTCTTTTGATTTAGCGGATCGCCAACAGTAACTTGCTTGTAGGCGTTTACCATTTTCTCTACAACCTTGGCGTAAATAGACTTGTGAATAATTAATCTGCGTAAAGTGGTGCAGCGTTGGCCGGCTGTTCCGACGGCGCCAAAAACAGAGCCCGGAATGGCAATTTTTAGATCAGCACTCTCATCTAAAATGGCAGCGTTATTACCACCAAGTTCTAATAGGCATTTACCAAAGCGTTCCGCCACCTGCATGCCGACTTGTCTGCCAACGTTGGTGGAGCCAGTGAAAGAAACGAGCGCCACTCTTGGGTCATTGACGAAAGCCTTTGAAACTTCAATATCTTTTGAAATAACAGTTTGAAAAATATTAGGGCAACCATGCTCTGCCATGATTTTATTGCAGATATTTTGGATGGCAATGGCGCATAAAGGTGTTTTTTCAGAAGGCTTCCAAACAACAGTATTACCACAGATTGCGGCAATAAATGCATTCCATGACCAGACGGCAACAGGGAAGTTGAAAGCAGAAATAACCCCAACAACACCAAGTGGATGCCACTGGTCATACATTCTGTGCTCAGGCCTTTCGGAATGCATGGTTGAACCATATAACATCCGTGATTGACCCACGGCAAAATCTGCCATATCAATCATTTCTTGAACTTCACCATCGCCTTCTTGTTTTGATTTTCCCATTTCTATAGAAACCAAAGAGCCGAGACTGTCTTTGTTTTTGCGTAGCGCTTCTCCAATTAGACGAACTAATTCTCCTCTTAAGGGTGCTGGTGTTTTTCGCCACTCAATGCGTGCATGATGCGCTCTTGCGATTGCTTGATTGAGGTCGGTAAGGGTTTCATTTTTGACTTTTGCAAGGCATGTGCCTGTGGCGGGGTTCAGGGTATGAATGGCATCTGCTGATGTATCATTTTTAAAGTTTTCTAAACCCATCCCGAGATCCGTAAGGTCGATAGACATAGCGTCGCTGCTCCCTGAAATATGGTGAGTGGTTTGGTTTGGTTTGGTTAGTAAATCCGTAGACATTGTGATTGTTCTCCTTAATGTGTGGTCGTTTTATACTGCTTGGCTAAGCAAGCCTTCCGTTTTATAATATTGCCCAAAACGGTTGTTATAAAATTCAGGCAGGCTAATTTGTTCTTGTTTTAAAAAGCCAGCACCAAACTTCTTTTGGGAAATGGATAAGTCAACGGTGACACATAAGCTGGTTGCTGTGGTTAGTTGAAGTGCTGAGAATCGGCGTCCAAATAACTCTTTAGATGGGAACTTTTGTGCAAAATTTCGTTCGGCACGATGACCTTTGCTTTTGCCATCAACGGAGACATAAATCAAAACCATGTCTTGGCTAATTCTAGGGACTGCATGATCCATGATCTTACACATTTGAGGGAGGTCTTCTGAAAGTTTCATGTCATTCATTAAAAAGCGCATTTTTTCGCCATGTCCAGGATAGCGAATACTTTTGTAAGTCATGTTTTTGACTTTGCTATTATAGGTGTGGATCATGGATCCCACGCCACCAGAAGTATTGAATGCTTCGTATGTTAAGCCATCAATTTTAATGGTTTCAGTGTCGGCCAATGGGCTGAGTGTCCGGATTTCTCCATTAATAATGCCTTGGCAAGGCTGTGCGTATTCATTCACGATGCCTTCAGTTGACCAAGTAAGACCATATTGTAATGAGTTTGTGACGTTTAGAGGTAGCGCACCGACACGCATACGGACATTGTTGACCTCATCAAAATCACCCATCAGCTCATTGGCGACGATGCTAATGAAGCCAGGCGCTAATCCACATTGAGGTGCAAAAATGGTGGTGGCATCGGAAGCTATTTCCTCAATAGCTTCGGTTGTCTTAACATCTTCTGTCAAATCAAAATAGTGAACGTCTAAATTTTTAGCGAGCTCTGCAATCGCAATATTATAAAAATACGGTAAGCATGAGATAATAGATTCAATGTTATTGTCTTTGATGTAATTTGTGACAGCCTGTTTGTCAGATGCGTCTAGAATGATATATTTTAAATTTTCTGAATGTTGGTCAATGGTGGGCTTTTCTTTTGGTTCCGTCCGATCTGCAAGATGGATAAAATAATCACCTGTGCGAACAAATAAGCTACTTGCTAAAATTCCAACTCTGCCTGCCCCTAATACTAAAACGTTTTGCATATTTAAACTCCTGTTGTCTTCTTGGTCTGCCATATGAAAGGTGTTTTTGCCTTTCACGCTTCCCCCCTTTTTTGTGCCTATATTGAAGCACGATTACCTCGCACTCTTCATAGTGTAAATTTTCTACAAGATTTGAGTGAGGTAAGACAGAATTATCTAATGTTGCGCTAGTTTGCAAGGGCTGACATAGTAAAATGGGTTTCTCTCGCACAAAATTTCAGGATATTCGCATAAACATTGCCTAATGTCTGATCTTTTGCTAAATTGTATATCCTGAATTTTATCGGTGACGCAAGATGACAGACTACATTAAAAATCCAACAAGAAATGATGCGGAAAATGCAATTAGAACTCTTTTAAGCTGGGTCGGTGAGGATGTTGGGAGAGAGGGGCTAATAGAGACGCCAAAAAGAGTCATCAATGCCTATGGTGAGTTTTTTGAGGGTTACACACAAGATCCTAAAGAGATATTATCCAAGACCTTTGAAGATGTGTCAGGGTATGATGAAATAATTTTGTTAAAAAACATGCGCTTAGAGTCACATTGTGAGCATCATATGGTACCTATCTTAGGGAAAGCCCATATTGCATATTTGCCGAATAAAAAGGTTGTTGGAATCAGTAAAATCGCACGTTTGATGGATGTGTATGCGAAACGTTTGCAAACACAAGAAACGTTGACCGCACAAATTGCCGATGCGATAGAAGATGCTTTAGAGCCTAAAGGTGTGGCAGTTATCATAGACGCAAAGCACCAGTGTATGACCACCCGCGGAATTCATAAAACAGAGACTTCTACTCTAACAAGCTGTATGCGTGGCACTTTTAGAAGTGATCCTCGCTCTAGAATGGAAGTTTTATCTTTAATATCGACAAAATAATTTCAAAAAAAGCGGCTTAAACCTTGATTTGTTGTTTAAAATCCGCTCTAATTTTCACAAGCGTATAAAACGAACCATGCTGCATAGGCGAGAAATACTTATGCAAATGGTGTTTTTTTTATGGATATGATAGCGAGAGTGTAGGTATGCAGGCTAGAACAGATTTTGACACAACATTGCCAGAAGTGGAGCCAGAAGTAACTCATGGTGTGATGGAGCCGTTGGTTTCTCGGGTTGTGTTGGTGAACGATGATTATACCCCCATGGAGTTTGTAGCAGGTACGTTAAGCACTGTTTTTCAAATGGATGAGGCGAGTGCGGCAAATGTTACCATGCAGGCACATCACCAGGGGAAGGCGTTGTGTGGTATTTACCCTAGGGAAATTGCTGAGGCGAAAGTGAATCAGGTGATTGAGGCTGCTAGAAAAGATGGTCATCCATTATTGTGTACCACGGAGACACTTTAACTTTCATCCCTGTAAACGTAAGTCATATTACTATGCTTCAGTCCGAGTTTCAGGTTTATAAGTTCGGGTTAGCTATACCTTCAAAGTGAATTTTCTAGCCACATCGGTGGGCTTGCTTAATGAGGTTGTGGTCCAAACGAAATAAAACACTATCTAATATAAATGCGGTATTTCAAGTTGGACTATGTATACTGAGAATATATGTCCTAATTTTAAAGGTGTAATATGCTCAGTAAAGATCTTGAAATCACGTTAAATCAGGCTTTTAAGGAGGCGCGTGATCAGCGCTATGAGTATTTGACGGTTGAACATCTTATGTATTCACTCCTTTCCAATGAATCCGCCCAGAAGGTCTTGCAATCTTGTGGCGCAAATCTTGATCGGCTTAAATCAGAACTATATAAATTTATTAGTGATACGACACCAAAAATTCCCGCAAAAGAAAAGGATCGTGACACCCAGCCAACATTGGGGTTTCAGCGAGTGCTGCAGCGGGCTGTATTTCATGTTCAGTCATCGGGGAAAGCAGAGGTCGGTGGTGCCAATGTATTGGTTGCTATTTTTAGTGAGCAGGACTCACAAGCAGTATTCTTTTTAAAACAAGAAGGGGTGACGCGACTGGATGTGGTCAACTATATTTCTCATGGTTTAATGAAAAGTGGTCCATCTATAGCCCCCAAGGAAGGTGCTATGGGGGGGGTGGAGCTGGAAGCAACAAAAGAGCAAACGCCTTTGGAATTATATTCGGTTAATTTAAATAATCGAGCCAAAGAGGGCAAAATCGATCCATTGATTGGCCGAAGCTCTGAAGTGGAAAGGATGATTCAGATTTTATGTCGCCGAAGAAAAAACAATCCTTTATTGGTCGGTGAGGCCGGTGTTGGTAAAACGGCAATAGCAGAAGGGCTTGCGAAGAAAATTGTTGAAAGCGAGGTTCCGGAAGTCATCGGAAACGGCGTGATTTATGCGCTTGATCTAGGCGCGCTGTTGGCAGGGACAAAGTATCGGGGTGATTTTGAAAAACGCTTTAAAGCCGTGTTGAAACAGTTACAGGAAGAAGAAGGCGCTATTTTATTTATTGACGAAATCCATACCATCGTTGGGGCAGGAGCCGCATCTGGTGGTGTTATGGATGCCTCAAATTTGATTAAACCATTATTGGCAACAGGGGAGCTGAAATGCATTGGCTCGACCACTTATCAGGAATATCGATCAATTTTTGAAAAAGATCATGCGTTGGCGCGTCGTTTTCAGAAAGTGGATATTGTTGAACCGACGGTAGAGCAAACATTTCAAATTCTTAAGGGTTTAAAACCTTATTTTGAAGATCATCATGGTATTAAGTATACGATGCCCGCATTACAGGCAGCCGCAGAGTTGTCCATGAAGCACATTCCTGAGCGTTTTTTACCGGATAAAGCGATTGATGTAATTGATGAAGTCGGTGCGCTTCAAAGAACATTGGTGAAGGCAAAGCGCAAAAAAACAATTAATGTTATTGATATTGAAAATATGGTGGCACGTATGGCGCGCGTTCCAAGCAAAAGTGTCAGCACCTCGGATAAAGAGTCTATTAGTTCGTTAAGTAAGAATTTAAAAATGTTGGTGTATGGTCAAAATAAGGCGATTGAAACATTGGTGGACACCATTAAACTTGCAAGGGCTGGTTTAAGAGATGCAAATAAACCCTGGGGTTCGTTCTTGTTTGCAGGACCCACGGGCGTGGGAAAAACGGAAGTGACTCAGCAGTTAGCCGCTCTGATGGGTGTGGAACTGTTGCGGTTTGATATGTCGGAATATATGGAGCGCCATACGGTATCACGTTTAATCGGTTCACCTCCTGGTTATGTGGGTTATGAGCAAGGTGGTTTATTGACAGATGCCGTAACGAAACACCCTTATGCGGTGGTTTTGTTTGATGAAATTGAAAAAGCGCATCCTGATGTTTTTAATATCTTATTGCAAGTGATGGATAATGGCTCGTTGACGGATAATAATGGGCGCAAGGCTGATTTCAGGCATATCATTTTAGTGATGACGACCAATGCGGGTGCTTTTGAAGCCTCACGTAATACTATGGGCTTTACAGACCAAGATAATTCTACGGATAACATGGCAGCCGTGAATCGTTTGTTCTCGCCTGAGTTTAGAAATCGACTAGATGCGGTTATTCAGTTCTCTTCGTTGACAAAAGACGATGTGAAATCGGTAGTGGATAAGTTTTTGGCTCAGCTGCAAGGGCAATTGGATGCAAAAGGTGTTTCGCTTGAGATTGAGGATGAAGCAAAAATCTGGCTTGCGGCGCATGGCTATGATGATAAGATGGGTGCAAGGCCTATGTCTCGTTTGATTCAAGAGAAGATTAAAAAACCACTCGCGGAAGAAATATTGTTTGGCCGTTTGATGTCTGGAGGCAGAGTGAGGCTTTTGGAAAGTGAGGATGAGCTGGAGTTTGATTTTAGTTAATTTCTATTGAATAATTTTTATATGGAGTGAATATGTCTCGTAAATATTTTGGTACAGACGGCATAAGAGGGCGTGTCGGTGTCTTTCCTGTGGTGCCTGAGTTTGCAATGAAATTGGGGTATGCTGTAGGCAAAGTTTTGGGCACTAAGGATAAGAGTGTTGCTTTAATTGGGCAAGATACTCGGCGCTCGGGGTTTATGTTCAGTTCAGCGATGTCGGCGGGCTTTTCGGCGGCAGGTGTTGATGTGATAAATGTGGGCGTGATGCCAACGCCTGCGATTGCATACCTGACTCGGAAGTATGGTGCTCAGCTCGGCGTTGTGATAAGTGCTTCTCATAACCCATTCTATGATAATGGTATTAAGTTATTTTGTGATGGGGGTGAAAAATTACCCGATGATGTGGAGCTGGAAATTGAGCGGTTAATAGACTCTGATACGGTGTTAGCACCCCCTGAAAAAGTAGGGAGCTATCATGATAAAGATGATGCCATTGATTTATATGCGCAGTTTTGTATAAATGCTTTGGGTCAAGTGGGTTTAGATTTGTCTGGCATTAAAGTCGTTGTGGATTGCGCTCAAGGAGCAATGTATAAAGTGGCACCGAAAGTGTTGCAATCCTTTGGTGCAGAAATTATACAGATTTTTGCTTCTCCGAATGGCATGAATATTAATGAAGGATGTGGTGCGGTACATACTGAAAAGCTGCAGCAAGCCGTATTAGATAACCACGCTGATGTGGGTATTGCCTTTGATGGTGATGGTGATCGTTTAATGATGGTGGACAAAACAGGGACGGTTGTGGATGGAGATGCTATTTTATATGTCATTGCAAGCCAATCTAAATTAAAAGGGGACTTCAGTGGTGGTGTTGTGGGAACGGTGATGACCAACTTGGGCGTTGAAATGGCATTTAATCGCTGTGATATTCCTTTTGCAAGAGCCAAGGTTGGCGATCGGTATGTATTTGAAATCATGAAGCAAAAAAAATGGGTGTTGGGTGGTGAAGCATCTGGACATGTTATTTGTTACGATGTGAATACGACAGGCGATGGACTTATTGCCGCATTGCGTGTGTTAAGAGCAGTACAATTTTCTGGCAAAGATCTACATGAAATATTGTCAGAAGTGATCAAGGTTCCACAGTGTATGATTAATGTTCCCTTAAGTCGCAAGGCCAATGATGCTGATTTGGCTGCATTGCAGTGTGATGTTGAAGCAGTGGAGGAGCGACTTTTAGATAAAGGTCGAGTTGTGTTGCGACCTTCTGGTACTGAGCCGGTGCTTCGCGTTATGGTTGAGGCTGTTGATGGACTTATAGCAAAACAAGAAGCAGAATATCTGGTTAACTGTGTGAAAGATAAAATTAGCTAGATTTATATTATTTTAGGAGAAGCAATATGAGAAAACCATTGGTAATGGGTAACTGGAAGATGAACCTGACCCTGTCTGAAGCAAAAACTTTATGTGAATCTATTAAGTCCCATTATTCAGAAGAAGTAGACATGGTTGTATGTCCTTCTTATCCATATTTGTCTTTTGTGGCAAGTGTTTTAGGAGGCTCAGAGGTTAAGCTCGGAGCTCAAAATGTTAGTGCTTACGATAATGGCGCCTATACGGGTGATGTGTCTTCTGAGATGCTGGAAGATGTGGGCTGTAAATATGTGCTCGCAGGGCATTCAGAGCGTCGCGCTGTTTTTGGTGAAACGGATGAGACTGTATTAAAAAAAGTAAAACAAATTGTTTCAAGGCAAATGACAGCGGTACTCTGTGTGGGCGAAACGCTTGAGGAAAGGCAGGCTAATAGAGTATCCGAAATTATATCAAGGCAACTGAACGCCGTGCTAAATAGCCTAACCGAAGAAGAAGCTTCACACCTTGTTATTGCTTATGAGCCAGTATGGGCAATTGGAACGGGTCTCGCGGCAACCCCTGAACAGGTGCAGGAAGTGCATAATTTGATCAGAAAAACTGTGGCTAAGTTTGACGCAAACCTTGCTAAAGGATTAAGAATTGTATATGGTGGCAGCGTCAAATCCTCTAATGCTAAAGAGATATTTAGCTTAGAAGATGTTGATGGAGGGTTGATTGGTGGAGCATCTCTGAAGGGAGATGAATTTATCAAAATTGTTAAACTTGCCATATGTGAGAAGTGAATAAATGTTAAACATCCTTTTAACGGGACATATTGTCGTCGCCATTATTATTATTATACTTATTCTTGTGCAGCATGGAAAAGGTGCTGACATGGGGGCGGCTTTTGGTAGTGGCTCCTCTCAAACGGTTTTTGGTAGCAAGGGTGCGGCACCCTTTTTGATGAAGCTAACAGGGTTTTTGGCGGCCGTTTTTTTTGTGACGAGCCTAAGTATGGGTGTTTTGAGTAAGCAGTATGCCGTTTCTTCAAATGTTTTGCCAACTCCCGTGCAACAGGAAGTCCCAACAAAACCTGATGATCTGTTGATTCCACATACCGCGCCGGTAACAAGTACGCCAGCTCCCGTGGCGCCAGTTTCTTCTGGCGAAACAGACAATGCGGTTCCTGTAATTCCCGAAGGAAAGTAATCTATATTAGCCGAAGTGGTGAAACTGGTAGACACGCTACCTTGAGGGGGTAGTGACCCACGGTCGTGCGGGTTCGAGTCCCGCCTTCGGCACCAATTTAAACGCAGATAAACCATCATAATCCCATATAAATCAACGGGTTGTTTTATACAAACAAAAGCATCTATTTCGATGATACCGCCAAAATTTTCCTAAAACTCATCTTTATCTGTTCTATATATTAGGAAATCCCATTTTTTGACACCCTATCAGAAATGTATATAATACAACCTGCTAATTATAACCCCATATAAATCAGGCTGTTATGGCTTATCCAAACCACAATAAACGTAAACTTCAGACGTATAAATCAATCTTTATTGAGAATATTGAAAGCTTCAAAAGAGAGTATCCAAAATTTGATACGGCTTACCATGAG
>CAUZSH010000015.1:0-31159 GCA_963582935.1 Gammaproteobacteria bacterium | reverse complement strand
CTCTAGGTTTTAAAACTTTTGATTCAGCCAAAGCAACGATCACTGGAATAGAACTTCATCATATGCTCAGAAAAAGACAAATGAAAGATTCGCAAAATAAACCTGTTTGGGAACAATTTTATGATCTCGCAGCATAAGTAGGTCTAGAGGCTAGTCAATCTTAAGTTGTTGAAATTAATGCGACAGAACCGGGTTACTTGTAGAGTCCCTATTTTCCTGTGAATAAAATAATTGCTTTTTAATTTGCCATCCCTGCCTTAAAAAACGGTCGTTATTGCGTACAGGATTCATGAGCCTAAACATAGGTGTTTTTCTTGAATGTTTGGCAATATTGTATCGTGCTGTCAGTCAAAGCTTTGTCTTTTAATTTCTGATAACACCCTTCTGTCGGAGCTACCACTGTTTTCAATACGCCCTTCTTATTTGAGTCATTACCATTATTACCTACAATAGAACTGTCAAACATCTCATTTGGATACCACACTTTTAAACCAGAATGTTTGCCAAACCAATCTGTCATTTGGTCTCCGATAGACATTAACCAATACACATGTCTTGTTTGACTTAGCGATTCTCGTAACACATCTTTATAAGCAACTTTCTCATTTGGTTTTGACGTACACGCATTGGCAGGCATCGAACCAGATAAAAACACATACTTAGAAACTTGCTCATTCGTCAAACTCAAATGTTTTTGTAGCCATTTTTTTGTTGCTGATGCCTCATTGTGATTGCATGTTCTAGCCGTAATGAAGTAACAAGCAATGCCGTCTTTGAAGCATACTTTTTTTATGAAATGCGCAGTCGATGGATCATTTATCCCAGATTTTGTAAAATAATCATCGTCAAACGATGTTAGCTCTATTGTGTTATCAATATCAAACATCAAGGCTGGGGTTTTTCCTTGTGATTTTATTTCCCGAATGAAACCAATTCTTTTAAAATCCCCAACCAAATTAGCAAGGGCATTCATCATATCATGCGCTTCTTTTGAAAATTTCGAGTCTAGGCTGTACCCATTATATGTTTTACTGCCCATATATTTTTTAGTGTCAGAGTGTTTCAAAATGACATCAACAGAGTCCTTTGCGTTTACAGGCAACCGAAATTCTTTGCCATACTTTTCATTGAACGCCATTGTTAGTGATGTTACTTTGCTATAAAGCTCTAATGGGTTCACATTATATTGCTTGTTATCGCTTGCTTGTGCATGTGCATTGAAAGACACCGCCCCTAGAGCTAATGACAGTGACGCTATAATCTTTTTATGGTGCTTTTTCATGGATGCCCTAAATTTCTATATGTTGTAATCGATGGGAAATATTGTATCGCTTAAATGTTACAGGTTTATTACATATAATTGCGTATTTCTCGGTCGCTCATAATAGATTTAGGAATCCATGCCAACAAATTACTCGCATTTAAAGGTAACCTCAGTTCTTGGAAAATTAGCGAATATATATGGTGGACGTGCATCTTTGGGTTATCATAAAGATCTGGGACAAATGTTCAGATATCCGATCTTTCTCTTTCTAAATCATGATGTTAGCTCATAAATAAAGGCTTTAGTAAAAACATCTTAAAACTATACGAATAGAATTATTAGTCTAAATTTAAGTATTTGTGGCAACCTATGCGATCAGTTGGGCATATTCTAAGCGCACAAGACCAATTATGCGCATTGATTCACTGAGTGTGGTCAATATACAGCCCCAAGTTGAACATTTGGCCCAGATCTGTATGGAGACCCATTTTCCTGTGAATAAAATAGTTGCTTTTTAATTTGCCATCCCTGCCTTAAAAAACGGCCGTTTTTGTGTATAACAAAAAAACTAGGTTTGTGTCTAAAAAAAGCAATCGTAAATTATTTGCTTCTACCGTCTCAATCTTGGATCCAATGCATCCCTGACTACGTCTGCAAATAGATTTGCCGCAATCACCAAAATAAACATCAAACTAAAAGCCGCCATCAAAGGCCACCACACAACAGGATCACGCCCCAACTCCAATCGTGCACTGTTAATCATATTCCCCCAACTGTGCATCGTAGGATCAACCCCTACCCCCACATAAGACAAAATGCTTTCAGCCAACACCAGCCCACTAAAATCAATGGCAATAGAAATCACAATCAAATACATCACACTAGGTAGAATATGGCGTAACATAATCTTAAATTGCGAAACACCCATAGATCGTGCCGCCATCACATAATCCAGCTCTCTTACCTTCATCGTTTCAGCACGAAGCAAACGACATAAACCCGTCCAACTGGTAATACCAAGAATCACACACAACCCTAAAAGCCTCGCATCTGCTCGTTCCAGCATAGTATTAAACCATTCTGGATGTTGCGCCATAAAAAGATTCAGCATCAATGCAAAAGCCGCAATCAATAAAATCCCGGGAATTGAGCTTAGCGTTGTGTAAATATATTGAATCAGATCATCTAACCACCCGCCATAGAATCCTGCTAAGATGCCAAAAGCAATGGCAAAGGGAAGTAAAACAAGCGTGGTCACCGTACCGATCACTACTGCTGTCCGAATGCTTTTAATAGCTGAATAGAAAATATCATCGCCTACTTTATCCGTGCCAAACACATGCACATATTCCAACAAACTCATACTTAACATACACAGCAATAGAATCATAAATGCCACAAACCAAAAAGTGCGCCAACAAGTCTCATGATTTCCTTGAATAAAGTGCCCAATATGGGCAATGATTGAAACCTGAAAACGCCACGCGTAATAGAAAGACCACAGCATCAAAATGCCAATGAATATGATCATTGCCTTCATCACAGCTAAAATCAATATCAAGGTAATATTCATCCTCATAGAGACTTCTTTCAACGGAAATGGTTGGGTATATTTTAATAATGGATAAACACGTATCTGATTGCCATTCACGTCGGAGGCAGTTTCCTTATTAAACAATTTCTGTGCAAAGGGCGCTGAATAAGTTTTTTCGCTTTGCTGATCTCTTGGTGCCAACACATCATCTAAAACACTTCTCACTTCCGATCCATAAACAGACGTACCATTATCTGTCACGTATAATACTGAACGGTAGTGAATAGAGTCCAATAATCCGACCCCCATATAAAACAGCAAGATAACCAAGGTTGAAATGCCCATTTTACGGGTTTTAATCACTTGAAAAACGGCGATAAATTGTGGCTGTTTTCGAGAAAAATAAATAATAGCCGTAACTACAATGACTAGAAACCAAAGTAAAATATCCGTATACAATGGCAATAACATCACATATTCTCATTAGACAGTTTGACACGGGGGTCAACAAAGGTATAAGAAATATCCGTTAACACCAACCCAATGACGTATAGCAAAGATCCTAAAAAAACCATGGAGCGCACAATCGCAAAATCTTGCCCCTGAATCGCATCCAAAGTATAACTTCCTAAGCCCGGAATTCCAAAAAAGGATTCCATAATCAAACTACCCATAAATAAGCTAGGAATCACCACCACAATACCGGTTAAAATCGGAATCATGGCATTCTTTAGCACATGTCGAAACAGGATCGTTATTTCAGGCAAACCTTTAGCACGAGCCGTTTTCACATAATCCTTGGTCATTTCTTCCAAAAACAGGGTTCGATATAGGCGTGTACCGGAGCCAATGCCTCCAATCACACCAATAATAACGGGAAGCAACACAAACTTCCAAGCATCTATGCCTGTTTGATACCCTGAAATTGGCACAAGTTTTAGCATCTTTCCAAATAAAAATTGCCCTGCAATAATGTAAAACAAGCTAGAAATTGACATTAGCATAATGCACAGCGTCACTCCCCAAAAATCCAAATAGGTTCGCCGAAAAAATGCCAGTAAGAGCGCGAAAGTGATATTGATTAAGATCCCAATAATTAACGTGGGAATAGCAAGCACCAAAGATGGCCACATACGTTGCGAAACATCATGGCTAATATCCCGCCCATTATCAGAAGTTCCAAACTCAAAACTAAAAAGCTTTAGCGATTTATTGAAAAATATTGTCCGAGTAAAAACGCCAACTCCAGAAGCCTTGCCATTATAGTAATAAGGCTCATCATAACCATGTAGGCTTTTCCAATTTGTAACATCTTGCTCTGTCACATGCTTTTCACCCAGATGCATCCGTGCAATATCATCCGGTGTATTGACTGAAAAAAAAAGCAGAAATGTCAGTATATTCACCCCCAACAAGATGGGGATTGCGTATAAAAAACGTCTAATAATATAGGCAATCACAAGGCAACATCCTGTTACATCACGCCGAATCTAAGTTGATTTCAGTATAGTTGTTGAATGTTTTATTTATCAAGTTGATACACAGAATAATTTTAAAATAAATCACCTGCCTAGCCATTAATCTTCTGCCTACAAATAAATCAACCTAACGCCCATTTTTTATCGCATATTGAACAAGATTATGTATAATAATTGTTGATTCTCTTAAACGTGAATAAAAAGGATGTAACTGCATGATTGAAATAAAGGATCTACGCAAAGAATATTGGATCAAGGGGCAAAAATATGTCGCACTTGATCAAGTTAATTTGCATGTAAATAAAGGCGAAATATACGGCATTATTGGTCGTAGTGGTGCAGGAAAAAGCACACTTGTCCGATGCATTAACCTTTTAGAACGACCATCAGATGGCTCTATCACTATTGATGGCGTGAATCTCATGGAACTGTCTCCTGAAAAACTTAGAAAAACACGCCAAAATATGGGTATGATTTTCCAACATTTTAATCTATTGAGCTCCAGAACCGCTGCTCAAAACATTGCGTTCCCACTAGAGATTCAAGGCTTAAGTAAATCCTCAATTGAAGATCGCGTTCAAGAGCTGATCAAACTAACAGGATTAGGCGCACTGGCACACAACTACCCTGACCAACTCAGTGGCGGGCAGAAACAACGTGTTGCTATTGCACGGGCATTGGCATCCAACCCTAAAATACTGTTATCTGATGAAGCCACCTCGGCACTGGATCCTGAAACAACTAAACAAATTCTAAACCTGTTGCGCAAAATTAACCGTACATTAGGTATCACTATCATCCTCATTACGCATGAAATGGATGTGGTGCGTGAAATATGTGACCAAGTTGCCATTATTGATCAAGGCAATATTGCCGAATCAGGAAACGTCACCAATATCTTTATTCATCCTAAAACAGATATTGCCAAATCCATGACCGAAGCCACTATGAAGCTCACCCTGCCCGATGAGTTTAAAGCCAGCCTTGTTGCAAATCCATACACAGAAGAAAATCTGATTCCTGTGGTTAAAATCACCTTTATCGGTGACTCAGCAAATGAACCTTTAATTGTCACACTACATCAAAAGTTCAGTGTGACTGCAAATATTATTCAAGCCAATATTGAACAAATTCATGGAGAAACTGTCGGCATTAGCATCTGTTTATTGCAGGGGCAAAAAGAAAATTGGGAAGCCGCTTTAAACTACATCAATAAAAACAATATTCAATTTGAGGTGATCGGCTATGCCAGAACTAATGCTTAATGACGTTATTATCTCCACATGGCAAACCATCTACATGGTGTTTATTTCCAGTGCTGTCTCACTTTTTTTAGGGCTTGTGCTTGGCGTTATCTTATTTTTATCCGCTCAACAAACACATTGGTATAACAAACTGATCAACAATACGCTTGGGTTGCTGGTGAATGCAGCAAGGTCCATTCCTTATATCATCTTGATGATTCTATTAATTCCCGTCACCACTTTTTTATTGGGGACCTCAATCGGTACAGACGCCTCTATTATCCCCTTGATTTTAGCCGCAATCCCCTTCTATGCGCGTATTGCTGAAACCGCTATTGCAAAGGTCGACAAAGGTCTTATTGAAGCGGCAAACTCAATGGGTGCCACAAAATGGCAGATTATTGTAAAGGTCTTGCTTCCAGAGGCACGCCCTCAGTTAATTAGTGGTGCGACCTTAACCATTATCTCACTCATCGGCTTCTCAGCTATGGCCGGCGCTATTGGTGGTGGTGGACTTGGCACACTCGCCATTCAATATGGCTATCAAAGATTTAACCTTGCTGTGATGCTTGAAACGGTCATCATCTTAATTATCATCGTGCAACTCAGCCAATCCTTTGGCGATTATTTGGCAAAATCAAAATCCATGTTAAAACTTTGGTTGCTTTGCATCATCTTGGTTGCAGGCTCTATCACCCAAGTCATTTATACAAATATGCCAACGGCTGCCAATGTCATTAAAGTTGGGGTCATGTCGGGTCCGATGACCGATATCATGAAAGTAGCACAAAAAGTCGCCGCTGAAAAATATCATATGGATATTAAAGTGATCTCTTTTGACGACTATAGTATCCCCAATGAAGCGTTGAACTCAGGTGCCATTGATGCCAATATCTTTCAACACATCCCATTTTTAGAAAGCCAGATTTCCGCACGCCACTATAAAATTACGTGGATTGGTAAGACTTTCATCTTCCCAATGGGACTTTTTTCTGACTCACTGAAAAACATCAAAAGCATTAAAAATGGCTCAACCGTTGCCATTCCGAATGACCCCACCAATGAAGGGCGTGCACTACTCCTACTCAGCAAAGCGGGCCTCATAAAGCTTGACTCTGGCATTGGCTGGAAAGCCACGCCTCGTAATATTGCTTCCAACCCTTATAACTTAAAATTCAAAGAATTGGACGCTGCTCAAATCCCGAGAATCCTAAACCAAGTTGCTTTAGGCGCTATCACCAATGATTATGTGGGTCTTGCACAACCGCCGTTAACCTTAAATAATGCATTATACAAAGAAGGAAAAGACTCTCCTTTTGCTAATATTATAGTGGTACGAGATGCTGATAAGACAAATCCATTACTTCATAGATTGGTGGAGGTAATGCATTCAAAACAGGTGAATGCCATTGCCCAAAAACTTTATCCAGATGGTGCCGCAATCCCAGCTTGGTAAATAATTCAAAAAAACCTAATAATAAAAACTCGCTTACCGTTTTAATTTGCTAGAATTAGCGCACATATTACTTTCTATCTTTGGACAAATTCACAGTGAATATAAATAAATCCTCCGCCAAAAATTTTGGACTCTTTGTCTGGGGGATTTGTGCTTTATTCTACGCTTTCGAATTTTTCTTACGCTCATCCACTAATGCGCTTGCCCCCATTTTCCAATCTGATTATGGATTTAGCCTCACTGCTACTTCTATTATTGGTTCTAGCTTTTATTGGTTTTATGTCCTCGCACAAATTCCAGCAGGTATCTCTGTGGACAAATTTGGCATAAAACGAGTCATGATTTTTGCAACGCTTCTCACCGTTTTAGGAATGTTTATTTTTACTTTTTCCAACCAACCTTGGCAATTTATGATTGCGCGTGCCTTGGTGGGTTTTGGTGGGGGTTTTGCCTTTATTTCCAGTTTAAAAGCCGCTGCCCTCTGGCTACCTACTCGGCTTTTCCCAACCTTTGCAGGACTAACACAGCTATTTGGTTATCTGGGGGCTCTATCTCAGGCATTCCGCTTATTCTGCTACTACAACACTTTGATTTACACGTTGTATTGATCGGTATTCTTGTTGTCACCTTTTTAATATTCCTAAGCACAATTTTTGTCATTAAAAAACATCCTCAATTCGACAAGAAAAAACAATGGTCTGGAAATACTGAATCTATAACATTACTAGAAAACATCAAAGCTTTTGGGCGTCTTACATCAAACCCACAACTATTACTAAATGGTTTTTATTGCATGGCTATTTGTGGTACTACCGCTATTTTTGCAGATCTATGGGGAATTTCCTATTTTAACCATGTCTTTGGTTATTCCCAAGAAACTGCAGCCTATGCTTCCTCTCTTATCTTTATTGGTGTTGCACTTTCAAGCCCTATGTGGGGATTTCTCGCAACACTCATTGATAACAATAAAAGCCTACTCGTCAGTGCTAGTGCCATAGGGATTGTCCTCTTATCCATACTCCTTTATGTGAAAGTTAGCATCCCAATACTCTTTGTGCTTTGTTTCTTATTTGGATCTGTGCAAAGTGTCCATGTACTTAACTTTACAATTATCACAAAACAAATTGATAAGAAAAACTTGGGAACAGGCATCGCTTTCATTAATTTATTCATTCCCCTAAGTGGCGCCATCCTCCAGCCGATTTCAGGGATGTTAATGCAGTTTTTTGGGCAACACAGTAACAGCACCGCACAAGCTTATCAATATGCCATGATTCTTATTCCGGTGTTACTGGTTATTTCAACGATTTTAGCGCTATTCCTTAAAGAAAAGTCCTCGCATGATGTTGAGGAAATCACACATTAGCAATCGGCAATGGTAGATAAACCCTCACTTCTCGCCCCCGTGGCTTCATGTTTTTATAACGTAATTTCCCTCGATGAAAATCTATAGCCGCTTTAGTAATGGCTAATCCCAACCCATAGCCTTCCACATCGCCGGCAGCCGCTTCTTTGCTTCTTTGCTTCTTTGATAAGGCATACTCGCATGTCTGCTGATTATACATTTACCCGTGCGTATCTATTCTTTATACTCATATTGTTTTGGGATATTATTATAATTTTAGATATAAATTCGGCACTTTGAGCGAGACACTGTATACTTCACAATATAGCATTACAAAATAAACCTGTTATAGATGAAACATCCTCTGCTAAAAATACTCATTATCGCATTAAGTAGTTTTCTTTTTTTCACAGGATGCGCACAAGAAAAATCAAAGGATCAGTTATTGGTTTATATTGAGGAAACCTATATTCCAAATCACATACAACAACTTGAAGAACTCTACTCTCTCGGGTTTGATACCGTTGGAATGGACGCCAACACTAGCAACTTAATACATAAAGAGGGTTGTTACATGTCAGCCTTAGGAATACAACAAGAGAATACTCTATCTGACAGTACAAGCTTACCGACACAAGTTTCTGTAGTAACAAACAAAGTCCTTATTTTATCCCCTAGCAACAGAATCATTGCAAAACAATGTGTGGATAGTATTTCTCTCGGTCTCATCAAAGGGAAATGGCAAATTGCCACCACGGAAAACTACGATAAAAGCCAATTCCCCGCACAAGAATTTGATGTAGCCCAACAAAAAAGAATCTTTGAATCTCAGTTTACTCAAGGGCTTACCGAAATTATTGAGAAAATCAAAGAACAGACAGCCGTGAAAAAAGAAGCCACCAATATTACTAATAGTTAACACCGTATCCTGTACGGTTTATCCGCATTACCAATAAACTACAATAAGTCCATCTTAACTTATGTGAGCTTACTTAATATGCAAGCCATTTCCCAGACTAAAAAATTCACCTCTTACCCTTTGAGTTTTTTACTCTCATAATGCTGTGGCTCACAGGATATCTCATACTCAACACACCTGTATTTCAATCGCATGGCTATCAAATCTGTATTGCGACTGCGGGTATTTTCAACTAGCATCGGTTATCTCTTACTCAAAGATGTTTCGACTGGGGAAATTAGACGGGTATTAACGGCATTCATGATCTTAGCTGCTTTTTTATCTATCACCGTGAGCACGACAACTTATTTAACCTCAACAGAAATAAATCAAGATTTTACCGCTTATAGTGTTCAATCGTCTCAAAATACACACATTAATCACATTCAATTTGGTGGCGGCTAGGTTGCGAAATCATTTGTAAAAAGCATTGAGGGCATTCATAATGGGAAAACCTATAAAGCAGGATTTTGAAAACGTATGAATCATTCAGCCAAGCTTTATCATAACCCACAATGCAGTAAAAGTCGCGCGGCTTTAGAATACCTTCAATCAACAAACCGAGCATTCACGATTATTGAGTATTTAAAAACACCGCCAAGCACCACTGAAGTTTTAGAACTTTGTGCCAAACTAAATATTCGCCCTCTCGCCTTAATACGGGCTAAGGATAAACGCTTTCACGAGCTAGGCTATACCACAGGTGGCGAGAGATCTCATGAAGCATGGGCGGAAATTTTAAGCAAAAATCCACAGCTGATTGAGCGCCCCATTCTCATCATAAAGGGCAAAGCTGCCATTGGAAGACCGCTTGAAAATATTATTGCCTTAGTTGAAAGTTGCTAGCCCCTTACCGTCAATTTTTTGTACTTTGTCATTAAAACCGCCTTAGATTCTCGGTAATTCGGATCTACTGGAATACAAGCAATAGGGCACACATCCACACATTGAGAGGTTTCAAAATGCCCCACACATTCCGTGCATTTCTCTGGATTAATTTCGTAATATTCCTCACCTAAAAAAATAGCCTCATTGGGGCATTCAGGCTCACAAATATCACAATTAATGCACTCATCGGTAATATATAGCGCCATCGGCTATTTTTTATCGTTTTTTTGTTTCAAAGCTTCCACAACAAGCGGATGCACAAGTTGAGAAATTCGCTCAGGATCAATTAAGGCAACTTGGCGAATCATGGTTGAAGACAGACTGGTAAACTGCTCTGATGGCGTTAAGAAAATCGTTTCAACCTCGGCATTAAGCTTGCGGTTTATGGCTGCCATTTGAAATTCATATTCAAAATCAGATACTGCTCGCAGTCCACGGAGAATCGCACACCCGCCAATGGAGTGCACAAAATCAACCAATAACCCATCAAATGGCTGAACGCTCACCTTTGTATTACCTTTAAATATTTCTTGCGAAAAAGTGACTCTTTCCTCAAGTGTAAATAATGTTTTTTTCCCAAAACCCGTGGACACGGCAATCACCACTTCATCAAACATTCGTAAAGCCCGCTTAACCAAATCAACGTGACCCAACGTAATGGGATCAAAAGTGCCAGAATAGACCACCCGTTTATGCATTAGAAAAATCCTAGCTCAAGTTTTGCTTCTTCTGTCATCATTTCAGAGTTCCACGGTGGATCAAAAACAATAATCACATCTGCCGCGGAGACATTTGGAAGCATCCCCACACGAGATTCAATATCTTGTACAAGCACAGGTCCCATACCACAACCAGGTGCAGTTAACGTCATTTGAATACACACATGATAGTTACCATCATCTTGTCGAGTATAGCTCACATCATAGATTAAGCCAAGATCCACAATATTCACTGGAATTTCAGGATCATAAACGGTGCGCATTTGCGCCCAAACGAGGTCCTCATCAATCTCATCACCGGCTTTAATATCGTAGTCATCCATGGGCATTTTGATTCTTTCATGACCTATTGCATCGGCTTCCTTACCTTCTAAGTAAACAAGGTTTCCTTGTACATTTAAGGTAAAGCTACCACCCTTTGCTTGAGTCACTAAGACTTCTTGCCCTGGTAATAGATTCATTTTATCCCCAAAAGGCACGATGGTGACTTCCACCTCACGTCTAATAATCGCGACATTATTCATATTCACTTGAAATTACTCTTCTAGTTCTATAATTGTAAAACTTTCACCACAACCACAACGAGCAGATTCATTTGGATTATGATAAACCAGTTGAGACAATCCTAGATCTTTTTTCATAAAATCTAACACCATCCCTTTTAAGAAAGGTTTTGCCTTCTCATCCATATAATAATGAATCCCATCAAGCTCGATAAGCTCATGATTTTTAGGTGCTTTACTCACCACTTGAGTCACATAAGACAATCCAGAACAGCCTGTTTTTTTAACCGTAAGCTGAATGCCTAGAGCATCTTCATGATCCGAAATACACTTCAAAAAGTGCTTCGTCGCGGCTGGGGTAACGGTTAACAATACCTCATTATTTGGGTCAAATTCTTCTATCATTTTCTTTATCCTAACATTTTTCTTGCTTTTTCAATGGATGCCACCAAGGCATCTATCTCTTCATAAGTATTATACAGTGCAAAAGAGGCTCTTACCGTTGCTGAAACACCGTAGTGATCCATTAAGGGGTGACAACAATGCTGCCCCGTTCTTACTGCAACACCTGATAAGTCCATCAAAGTGCCTAAATCATTGGCATGGAGGCCCTCGATGATGAAAGTGATGACGGCTGCTTTATTTTTAGCCGTACCTAATATTTTAAGCCCTTTTACGGCTGACAATTTTTCAGTTGCATATTCTAATAACTGATGCTCATAAGTTTCAATATTTTTCAACCCAATATCTTGCACATATTTTACTGCTGCTTTAAAAGCACTGACGGCAACAATATCTGGCGTCCCTGCTTCAAACTTATGCGGGGCGTCTGCATACTCAGATCCTGAGAAAGAAACAGTTTTAATCATATCTCCACCACCTTGATAAGGTGGCATTTTGTCTAACCACTCATACTTCCCATAAAGCACGCCGACCCCTGTTGGACCATAGAGTTTATGAGAGGAAAATACAAAAAAATCACAGTCTAAATCTTGCACATTAATCTCTTGATGCACCACCGATTGCGCACCATCTATCAAAACCAAAGCGCCAACTTTATGTGCCGCCTGCGTCATTTCCTTAACAGGGTTAATCGTCCCTAAAACATTTGAACACTGCGTGACGGCCACCAGCTTTGTTTTTTCTGAAAGCAAGGCATAATAGGCATCCATATCTAAGCAACCATCATCAAAAATTGGCACGACTTTGATGATGATACCACAGCGTTGTACCAGCATTTGCCAAGGTACAATATTTGCATGATGTTCCATTTCTGTCAGGATGACTTCATCACCTTCCTGAAAATAAAATTGGCTCAAAGATTGTGCCACCAAGTTAATGCTTTCCGTCGTCCCTTTGGTAAAGACAATTTCATCTGCTGATTTAGCGCCAATGAAATCAGCAATACATTGACGAGTCGCCTCATAATTAGAGGTTGCTTGATCGCTCAATGTATAAACCCCACGATGCACATTGGCATAATTATTTGTGTAAGATTGCGTAACCAGATCAATCACGGATTGCGGTTTTTGTGCAGAGGCTGCTGTATCTAAAAACACCAGAGGTTTCCCATGAATCTTTTGCTTCAAGGCAGGAAAATCTTGTCGTATTTTTTTTATGTCTAATCCACTATTTGCCATTTTATATCTATCAATCAAATCTTCTACAGCGGTATTGTACTCCATTCGTAGCTTTAGGAAAAGTCATCAAATTAAAATGAGACTAAATTAGTGCTATTTGTGTTTCTTAAAATATTCCACTAACATTCATGCGATGAAATACCAACTCTAAACTCTCATGCCTACTTACTTTGTTTACGGCGCTTTAATGGCACACCCACTAGTTAAAAAAAATGGGCAAACCGCCTGTATCAAAGACTATGCGGTTGAAATGCGCCTTATTAATGGCGCCCGCATCATTGAGCCCAGTTTTGCCGTTTTCTTTAAAAGTGAAAAAAATACCGCCTGGGGCGTTGCCACCAATCTAACCGAAAAGGAATGGGGCAAAATTTCTGGTCATGAAGAAAGTTACTCACTCAATACACTCACCGCCACGACGGCAAAAGGTAAAGGGATATCCATACAAGCGCTCATTTCTGAGAATGTTTACCCTCATGAAGTTATCCCTAGCGCACGTTATGCAAAAATGCTCTATAAAATCAGCTTGCTATTATAGTTTTCCTGACAATGTCAAAGCAAAATATTTATACTTTTCCAAAAAAGGTAATAAAGTCACCTTATGTGCTCCTTGGTATATTCGACCTGTAAAAAGCTTATCCCATATTTTGGTGTAAAAAAGGCAATCCGAATTGTTCTTGGAATGCATATTATCATCCTCGCATTCATTATTGCTAGTGCAATTCATTTTTTGTAGGCAAAAAAAACAGCCATTTGGCTGCTTCAATATAATAAAGTTAAGCGTTACTTCAAACTACCAACCGGTAATTTCTTTTAGCTTTAAACCCATTTCAGCAGGAGACTGTGTTGTTGCAACGCCAGCCGCTTCCAATGCTGCAAATTTCTCATCTGCAGTACCTTTACCGCCTGAAATGATAGCACCCGCGTGTCCCATACGTTTTCCAGCAGGCGCTGTTACACCCGCGATATAGGATACAACCGGTTTTGTCACATTCTGCTTAATGAATTCAGCGGCTTCTTCTTCAGCAGAACCACCAATTTCGCCTACCATAATGATCGCTTCAGTTTGTGGATCATTTTGAAATAAGGTTAAAGCATCAATAAAGTTTGTACCTGGGATTGGATCACCCCCGATACCGATACACGTTGATTGACCGAATCCCAACTCAGTTGTTTGGTTTACCGCTTCATACGTCAACGTTCCTGAACGAGAAACGATGCCTACTTTACCGGGCAAATGAATGTGTCCTGGCATGATACCAATTTTACATTCACCTGGCGTGATCACGCCGGGGCAATTAGGTCCCACTAAACGACAACCAGAATCTTCAACATATTTCTTAACACCAAGCATATCTAAAACTGGAATACCTTCTGTAATACAAACAATGAGATTGATACCAGCATCCGCTGCTTCAACAATAGAGTCTTTACAAAATGGTGCGGGCACATAAATAACTGTCGCATCAGGCTGCACCGCATCAACGGCTTCTTGAACTGTATTGAATACAGGCAAGCCCAAATGTGTTTGACCGCCTTTTCCAGGTGTGACACCACCTACCATTTTTGTTCCATAAGCAATTGCTTGCTCAGAATGAAATGTTCCTTGCTTACCAGTAAAGCCCTGGCAAATGACTTTTGTATCTTTATTAATTAATACACTCATGATTAACCTCTTACTGCTTCAATAATTTTCAAAGCGCCGTCTGTAAAACCAGTCGCCGCAATAATATTTAAATCACTCGATTTTAATATTTCAGAACCTTGTTCTGCATTCGTACCTGCTAAGCGAACTACAACCGGTACTTCAACGCCAACTTCTTCAACTGCCGCAATAATACCTTCTGCAATCATATCGCAACGTACAATCCCACCAAAGATATTGACAAAAACGCCTTTTACTGCAGAATCAGACAAAATGATTTTAAATGCTTCAGAAACACGCTCTTTAGTAGCGCCTCCGCCTACATCTAGAAAGTTTGCAGGTTTACCACCGTGCAACTTCACAATATCCATCGTTGCCATTGCAAGACCCGCACCATTGACCATACAGCCGATGTCACCATCCAGTGCAACATAATTAAGCTCCCACTCAGCCGCACGCGCTTCACGTTCATCTTCCTGAGATAAATCACGCATTTCAGCGAGGGCTGGTTGGCGGTAAAGTGCATTACCGTCAATCGCTACTTTAGCATCTAGACAGTGAAGATTACCTTCATCTGTGATCACTAATGGATTAATTTCTAATAGTTCAAGATCTTTTTCTTCAAACATTTTTGCAAGACCTAAAAAGGTTTTAACAAATTGCTTAACTTGCACCCCTTCAAGACCAAGTTTAAAAGCAAGTTCACGACCTTGATATGGTTGCGCACCAACCACTGGGTCGATGACTGCCTTAAATATTTTTTCAGGGGTTTCTTCAGCAACGGTTTCAATTTCAACACCGCCTTCTGTGGACGCCATAAAAATAATACGTCTTGAAGCACGATCCACAACTGCACTTAAATACAATTCATTTGCAATATCTGTGCAAGGTTCGATTAAGATTTTACTTACAGGTTGTCCATTTTCGTCTGTTTGGTAGGTCACCAAACGAGTTCCCATCATGGTTTTGACAAAGTTAGCGATATCTTCTTTAGACTTAAGAAGTTTCACACCGCCCGCTTTTCCACGTCCACCTGCGTGAACCTGAGCCTTAACCACCCAAACATCTCCACCGATTTTATCTACCGCAGCTAATGCTTCTTCAACACTTTCTACAGCGATACCCTTAGAAACAGGCAAACCGTATTCAGCTAGAAGCTGTTTTCCTTGATATTCATGTAAGTTCATATATGATTTCTCACTTAGTTGATTGACTTAAATTCAACCTTAAATTGCCTGAAAATAATACAGGCATTTAAAATGTCTGGGGTAGTATATACGATAATTACCCAATCGTTAAGAGGCAAAATGATGTGTTTTTTTATATACAATTTTTTTTTTTTGCCTATTCTTTATCAACATGACTGAATTATGCAGAAATTTTTGTGTTCAAATTTCCGAAAATGCCTAGAAAATCTAATGTAAAGAAAGAAAAAAAGCCAAAGACCCTTCTGAGCGAAGAGCAAAAAACCATTGTCAACGCTATTAGAATCCCAATTTTTGTCTGTATTGGCTTGCTCATTATTGTTTTTTTAATGATATGTCGCCTCCATCTAGGTCAATCTTATCAGGCTTACCAAATAAGTAAAAACCAAAAATATGCTGCAAGCATTGAAGTTTCCCAAGAAAACAATGCCACTCGTATCCAAGAACTCGCCCAAACCCTTGGAACCATGAATGAAAAACTGACGGCTACTGATCTTGTTGACAATGTGATGTCACTCACCAAACAACAAGCCGAAATAAAATCCAATACGCTTTTAGCCAATCAACAACTCAAAGGGCTAAATGCTTCCATTCACTCTCGCTTATCCAAACAAGAAAAAGATCTTGATGAGCTAATATCAAATCTCAAAAAAGATTATCAAGTCATTAATGACTCCGCCAATAAACTTGCAGCAGGCAGTGCTGGAGCGAACCTAACTGAAACAGATAAGTATCGAATTTACTCCGTAGCACCTTATGGGGTAATCATCCAAAACAAGGAAGGCGCGTTTATCATTGCGCAAATCAACAAAGAACTAGATGTGGGCGCCATCTCTGCTATTTCTGAAAGCAAAGTGATTGCAGGAAATAAATTTATCACGCATCAAAAAGATTTTAAAATAGACTCCGATGCGGATGCACAAAATTAAAATATCATCCCATTCTTAATAAGGTCTTTGCAATTCTTTCACCAAACAATTCTGCTGTGCGTTTATCACCCGCAGGTGGTGTCACCTCTGGCGTATCATTTTCAGACTGCGCCATAAACCCGAGAGAGGACCCCAAACGATTAATCGCATTAGGATTGTTGTGTGAAATATCGTCATTGCACTGCTTCAAGCCTAGTGGCAACCACAACATCCCATGCTGAGCGGCAAAGCTAAACATCTGCATTAACACGCCTGTTTTACCGCCACTTACGGCATAGGAATTTGTAAAACCTGCCGCAATTTTATCAACCCAGCCTTGCTCCATCCAAATTTTAGAGGTGCCATCCATAAATCTTTTAAATTGATAAGGTACCGAACCCATATAGGTTGGCGCACCAAAAATAATGGCGCCATACTGGTTCAAAACGCTTACATCTTCCAGAGTTGTCACATCAAATAAATCGGCACCATTTTTGATGATTTCACAAACGCCAATTTGTACATGCTCCGCAATTTTTTTGGTATGTCCAAAACCACTAAAATAGACAATGGCAACTTTTAACACAAAAACATGTCCTTTTAAAGATTATTAAGAATCATTCTCATTAAAGCATAAACGCCTGTAAATTTCTAGGTTTTGAGGAATAACTATACCTCTAAATATTTAATAATCCCATGTGCGCCACTACGCCCTTCAAAAACCGCCGTGACCACCAAATCAGAGCCTCGCACCATATCTCCACCAGCAAAAACCTTTTCATTGCTCGTTTGAAATACAAACTTCGCCGATGAAGTCACATCTACCAAACCATCTTCTTTACAGTCTATACAATGATGTTGAAACCAATTTTCAGGGCTTGGGCGAAAACCAAAAGCAATAATAACATTATCCGCAGGAATCACCTGCTCCGATTCTGCAATCACCTCTGGACGACGGCGACCATTTGCATCTGGTTCACCTAATTTTGTTTTGACTAATCGAATCCCTTCCACTTTGCCCTGATCATCACCAATAATTTCAAGTGGCTGATAATTCCATAAAAATTTCACGCCTTCTTCTTTAGCATTGCGGACCTCTTTATGTGAGCCTGGCACATTTGCTTCATCCCGACGATAAGCACAATACACACTGGAGGCATCCTGTCTCACTGCAGTACGATTACAATCCATTGCGGTATCACCACCCCCAAGCACCACCACGCGTTTGAAAAACATATTTTGCCATGATTTTTCTGTGATTTGATTTAAATGGTATTGATTATTATTAATCAGGTAATCCAATGCTTGATCCACACCTTCAAGATTTTCACCCGGGATATTCGCTTTGATTTGCGTATAAGCCCCCATTCCCAAGAATACTGCATCATGACCATCCATAATATTTTGAAAGGCTTCTTCAGAATTAATCTCCGTATTTAAAACGAATTCCACCCCCATCCCTTCTAAAATCTCACGCCTTTTTACGACCACAGACTTTTCGAGTTTAAAGGATGGAATCCCAAAACTCAACAACCCACCAATTTCAGGGTGTTTATCATAAACAATGGCTTTCACACCATTTCTCACCAAAATATCAGCACAAGCAAGACCGGCAGGACCCGCGCCAATAATCGCCACTTTCTTTCCAGTGGGTTTGACCCCTGAAATATCTGGACGCCACCCCGCTTTAAAAGCTTGGTCGGTAATATATTTTTCAATGGAGCCAATACTGACCGCCCCAAATTCGTCATTAATGGTGCAAACGCCTTCGCAAAGCCGATCTTGTGGGCAAACTCGACCACAAATTTCAGGCAAGCTATTCGTTTGGTGTGACAACTCTGCCGCTTCAAATAAACGCCCCTCCTGTAAAAGCTTCAACCACTGAGGAATATAATTATGCACAGGGCATTTAAACTCACAATAGGGTGTTCCGCAATCAATGCAACGACTCGCCTGTAGCTTAGCTTCATTCAATGCATAGTCACCATATATCTCAGCAAAGTCTTCAATTCTATCTGGTGCCCAACGTTTACTAGGGCCTTGCCTTGGGACTTCTAAAAACTCAAAATTCTTTTTTGTCATCGCTCTATCCCCTATGCAATTTCACTGACATTTTCAAATGTCATTTCCTCGCCCTCATTAATGGGCATGACAAGCCAAAATTTACCGATATAATCTTCAAAATTATCTAAAATTTCTTTCCCCCACAAACTATTTGTATGCTTCACGTAATCCACTAACATGCTGTATAAAGCCGTTCTGTGAGTACTCATATGTTCTGTTTGCATACGGTAAATATTAACCAGCTCATGATTATAACGATCGACAAAACGATTATTTACATCTAACGTATACGCCACACCGCCCGTCATGCCCGCACCAAAATTCACGCCTGTTTCACCGAGAATCACCACCACACCACCAGTCATATATTCACAACAGTGGTCGCCGACACCCTCGACAATGGTTATGGCTCCCGAGTTCCGCACGGCAAATCTTTCTCCCGCCTTCCCCGCGGCATAAAGCAGCCCACCAGTCGCCCCATACAAACAGGTATTGCCAATAATAGAAGCTTCTTGCGAGGCAAATTGTACTTGTGATCCAGATTTAATCCTAATACGCCCACCGGCCATGCCTTTACCCACGTAATCATTGGCGTCGCCTTCAAGATTCAAGTGCAGACCACCCGCATTAAACACGCCAAAGCTTTGCCCTGCTGACCCTGTAAAATTCAAAACAATGGGCGCACCAGACATCCCTTGATTACCATGTGTTTTTGCAATTTCACCTGACAGCCCTGCACCAATAGATCGATCAATATTGGAAATATCATAATGAAAAATACCCCCTTGTTTCGTGGCAATCGCGCGTTTGGCATCCGTGAAAATTTTATCCGACAATATACGAGACCCAAAAGGTCGATTATACTCAATGGTGCAATAAGGCTTTGAGCCATCAGGAATCGTTAATGGTGCAATAATCGGTGACAAATCCAAACCCTTTTGTTTTTCTGTCTCACCTTCTAGTAACGTAAGCAGATCCATACGCCCGATCAAATCCACTAGATTTTTCACACCAAGATCTGCCATAATTTCACGCACTTCCTCCGCCACAAACTTGAAGTAATGCATCAACTTTTCAACCTCACCATGAAAATGCTTCTCTCGTAGAACTTCATCTTGCGTTGCAATACCTGTGGCGCAATTATTCAAATGACAAACCCGTAGAAACTTACAGCCCAATGCAATCATCGGTGCGGTCCCAAACCCGAAGGATTCAGCGCCTAAAATAGCACCTTTCACCACATCTAAGCCGGTCTTCAATCCACCATCAACTTGCAGCCTGATCCTTGTCCTTAATCCATTTGCACAGAGTATTTGTTGTGTCTCAGACAGCCCCATCTCCCAAGGCGTACCCGCATAAACGATAGACGTAAGCGGACTTGCACCCGTTCCACCGTCATTTCCTGAAATAGTAATCAAATCGGCAAAGGCTTTCGCAACCCCTGCGGCAATGGTGCCTACTCCTGCCTCAGAAACGAGCTTTACTGAGACCAATGCTGCAGAATTAACTTGTTTCAAGTCATAAATTAACTGCGCTAAATCCTCAATAGAATAAATATCATGATGTGGTGGCGGTGAAATCAAAGACACACCCACCGTTGCATAACGGAGCTTTGCTATCAATTCTGTGACTTTATGCCCCGGCAACTGTCCACCCTCACCAGGTTTAGCGCCTTGAGCGACTTTAATTTGGATGACCTCGGCACTCATCAAGTATTCGGGTGTCACTCCAAACCGACCCGATGCAATTTGTTTTATCTTGGATCTTTTTTCCGTGCCATAACGCGCCTTATCCTCACCCCCTTCACCCGAATTTGAACGTCCACCTAACCGATTCAAGGCAATAGCAAAAGCTTCGTGTGCTTCAGGCGAAAGCGCGCCCAGTGACATGCCTGCGCCATCAAATCTCTGAACAATGTTCTCAATCGGCTCTACCTCTGAAAGCGCTATTTTTTTATCCGAGCTCAATGCCAACATATCTCGCAACATCGCAATAGGACGGTTATTCACAAGGTTTTTATATTGAATATAATCTTCATAACGACCAGATGTAATGGCTCGTTGTAAATAAGTCACCACCTCTGGGTTAAAGGCGTGATATTCACCTCCAAAAACAAACTTATATTTGCCTCCATTATCTATTGGCACCTGAATTTTAAAGGCTTTATCTACCAAAGAGCACTGCTCACGATGTAACACCTCAAAGCTCGCACCTTGCAAACGGTTAACCGACCCACAAAAACACAAATCAACCACTTCATTCGCAAGCCCAAGCACTTCAAAAAGCTGCGCCCCACGGTAACTGGTCATGGTTGAAATGCCCATTTTTGACATGATTTTATATAAACCTTTCCGAAGCCCTCGTCCATAATACCGTGCTGAATTTTCAATGGATCTATTCTGGAACGCGCAGTCTTCCGACATCCGTGCAATCATTTGAAAAGAGAGATAAGGGAAAATAGCGGTAGCGCCAAACCCTAACAGAGTTGCCATTTGGTGAGAGTCACGAGCTGTCGCTGTTTTAACAATAATATTCACATAACACCGTAGGTTTGCCTTCGTCAATGCATGGTGAATCGCCCCTGTCGCCATCAGCGCATGAACGGGATAAGTCGTTGCTGAAATATTCTCATCATTAATCACAACGATAATCGTGCCTGATTGCACCTCTGCCACCACTTTTTTAACAATATCTGCCAACGCTGTTTTCAGATCAATTCCTCGATCATAATTTAATGAAATTTCACAAGCAGGATAATCCGTTTGGTCAAGCCTTAGCAACTCTTGAAATTTTGGTTCTGTCAAAATTGGCGTTTCTAAAACAATCCGCTTTGATAACGTTTCATCTTCATCAAAAATATTGCCAAGCTGCCCAATATAGGTTTTTAATGACATGACAATTTTTTCACGAATAGGGTCTATCGCGGGATTGGTGACTTGCGCAAATTGTTGTCTGAAATAATCATATAGTGAGCGTTCTTTTTGAGATAATACCGCCATAGGTGTATCATCCCCCATGGAGCCTGTCGCTTCCATTGCATTTTGTGCTAAATGTTTGAGCACCATTTCTTGCTCTTCATAACTCAACCCAAAGGTTTTTTGATAACATTTGAGCATTTTTCGATCAAATATCTTTTGCACTGCATTATCATCTGTGAGCTTACTTTGGAAATAAGATCTATTTGCCTGCAACCATTTTTTATAAGGTTTACGCGACTTTAAAAGGCTATTGATATAATTGTTATCCATGATACGCCCTCTATCCGTATCAATAACCAATATTTCTCCAGGGCCTAAACGCCCCTTTGCCAAGACCTCTTCTGGCAAATAATCATACACCCCTATTTCAGACGCTAAGGTAATATTCCCATCAATGGTTGTCACCCACCTTGCTGGTCTTAAGCCATTACGGTCTAGCGCACAAACTCCATAACGTCCATCAGTGGTCACCACGCCTGCAGGTCCATCCCATGCCCCCATGTGCATGGCATGGTATTCATAAAATGCCTTCAGATCAGGATCCATATTTTCCGCATTTTGCCATGCAGGTGGAATCATAATCCGCATCGCTCTGAATAGTTCCATGCCATTCAAATGCAATAACTCTAAAACGTTATCCAAGCTACAGGAATCTGAATCTGTGTCGGATACAACTGGCATAATACTATCCGCATAAGGCAATAACTTCTCTGAACATAGTCGCTCATTCTTTGCATTCGCCCAATTTCGATTACCTTTAACTGTATTTATTTCACCATTATGCGCAAGAAATCGAAAAGGTTGTGCTAAGCGCCATTCTGGCAACGTATTTGTTGAGAAACGTTGATGAAACAAACATAAGGTGGTTTTAACACGATCATCACACAGGTCTAGATAAAAATCACCCAAATGCTCTGGAACCACTAACCCTTTGTAGCCAATGACTTTAGAGGACAAAGACACAACATAAAAAGCCTTGTCATGTTGCAAAGCACGCTCACATTTTTTACGGGCAACAAAAAGCAAACGTTCAAATTCATCTGCTGGCATTTCTAAGGGCTTGTTCACAAAAACTTGCTCAATCATCGGGCAACAGGCTGCTGCCAGGTCACCTAAACAAGTGTGATTTAGAGGTAATTCACGCCAGCCAGCCATGGTTAAATCAAATTCTGCAAGCATCTCTGCCATACAGGATTTTGTGGCCAATTGTGTCGCCGGATCATTACTTAAAAAAATATTTCCAACAGCGAAGCCTTCATCTAATTGAATACCTTGCATATCTGCAACGGCTTTAAAAAAATCAATAGGCATGGAAAACAGCAACCCACAACCATCACCTGACAAACCATCTGCAGAACGTGCTCCCCGGTGAGACAGCCTTGCAAGTGCAACAATAGAAGTTTGTAATAACTTATGACTCGGCGTTTGCTCTAAATTTGCAATCATTCCAAAGCCACAATTTTCTTTTTCAAACTCAGGCTGATATAGCCCACCTTTAATCAAATCTGCTATTTTCATAAAAAACCCTAGAAATTATAAATGTAGTGATGGCTATCAAACCACATCAATATATAAATTAAGCCTCTATTAAGAATACATTTTTATTGCTTCATTACAAGAATCTAGTAAAAAATTATTATTCTGCGAATTATTTATTTATAAGCAAATTTTGAGATTTCATGCATTGTTCGTTACAATGCATATAAATCCTAAAATTTGGTCTTATTCAATATGAAGGAAGTTTTCAATAAATACTTCTCCCATCCCCTTATCATAGGATTGTCGGTCTTTTTCGTTTTAATGTTCTCATTATGTATTCACCTAGGCATTCTTTGGTCTCACTTTGCACTTATTCTTATTCCCATTCTCATCGCGCCATTTTATGAATGGTATGCCCATAAATTTCTGCTACATGCAAAATTAACAGCAAAAGATGGTTGGTTTAGGCGTTTCCAAATTCGACTACACCATGGGCATCACCGTGATCCACAAAATGTGCAGCTCCTCTTTGCACCATTATCTGCTGTCATTATTCACTTAGTACAAACCTACCTTTTATTTTCACTACTTCTTTGGAGCTTTAAACTTGCTTTAGTCCCATTTACCGCTGGCGTTTTATATTATCTTTTTTATGAATGGATGCACTTAGCGCATCACGTCCCATCTTATCAACCAAAGACAACGCTTGGAAATAAGATTAAACGCGCACATATGCGACATCATTTCCACAATGAAAATTATAATTGGGGTATTAGCAACTACTTCGGAGATATTATTTGTGGCACGCTTAAACACAGAAATGAGGTTCAAAAAAGTAAAACCATTCGTAACATTGCGGGATACACTGTTCATGTTACAAAAACAGAATAAACTGAAAACAACCTGCTGATAATCGACTATTTGACTATGAATTACAATATTGCAATATCAACTAAGTAATCCAAATAGCCAAATTATGTAATTGTGAATGAGTAAAGTTAGTGGGATTGCACTTATGATTTTAATTCAGTCTTTAATTATGCAAAGGTCTCATTTTTAGCCTATACATATGTATAACATATAATATGCGTGGTGAACTCATTGTTAAATTTAAAAGTTATTTGTATTTTATTTTTATTTATATCTTTTGGTTCTGTAAATGCAATTATTATAACTCCAGCACTTCCTGACATTAAAAATTTTTACAGTATTAGTATTCAAGAAACTCAATATGCTATTACTTTATTTTTGGTTGGTTACACCATCACACAAGTAGTCTTCGGGGCACTTTCAAACATTACTGGACGTAAAATAGCATCTTACCTAGCAATAACTTTAGCTATTATAGGTTTACTGATATCTTATAGCTCATTACATTTTATTAGCTATAAATTATTTTTATTGGGTCGCTTAATTACAGGAATTGGAGCAGGTGCAGGAATGGTTCTAAGCTTCACGATTATATCTGATTTATATAAAGATCAAGAAGCAAGAAAAATGACCACCATTATTACTACAGGATTTGCAGTCTCTCCAGGGATTGCTACACTAATAGGTGGAATCCTCAGCCATTCTCACTGGGAAAGTTGTATTATTATCATGTTTATATACTCATTAATATTACTGGTCTTAGTCGCCCTACTTCCTGAAACAAATACTCATAGAAGCAAATTCAAGATACAAGAGTTTTTATCAGGCTACAAATATGCATTTAAGAATAAAAAAGTTACCACTTACGCATTAATATATGGGGCAATGATTGCAGTCTTATATGTACTCGCATCATTACTCCCTTTTATCGCTAGAAATAAATTTGATATCTCTGTACTTCAATATGGTATTGTATATTTCTTATCTTATATAGGCTACATGCTAGGCAATGTTGCAGTGTCAATTTCATCCAATTGGATAACAAAGCAAATATCTCTATTTATAGGAGTAATTATATCTTTATTATCATCTCTAGCTATAGGGTATATATTTTATATTCAAATGTTTAATGAAGTATTATTATTTGCATTAATTGCATGTGTTTTATTTGGTATACCTTTTATTTTTGTTAATGCATCAGTCCTAAGCCTTGGCTCCCATAATGACAAAGGAAATGCATCTTCAGTTCTAAATCTTATTAGTATGAGCTTTGCTTGCGCTGCCCTATTTATTCTACCTTTAATTAACTATCCTGCAACATTAATGCTGCCTTTGTCACTCACGTTAATATTAATAATAAATTTAATTATAATATATTTAAGTCACATATATTGGTCAAAATAGGGAATTCCTAGTTATAAAAATAATTAATTATGGTTTATATCCTATGGAATTATTGAAGGTCAAAAAACATGCCCATTTCAGGATGATAAAGTTGAATTCATCTTCTTTCACTTTGATATTAGACCCTTTTTTATAAAAACATAATATATTTAGGCTATGTTCGCATAAATGGGTCTAATATCAGCTATAGCATTACCTATCTCACATCGAGATCGTGATCGTGATACAAGAGTATCTACGGTACATAAAAATATCCATTTTTCCCTGTTTGTTATTTAAGTATCATACACTATCACAATCAATCAAAATCGCCACTTCCAGAATTTACATAAGAGGATAACGCAAAATTACGTTCACAGAATTCTGAACTGCTTTTGTATTATAATCACCCTGTGCAAAATTGCGTAGAGTGAATTCATCACTATATTAAATACAAGTACCAGTACAGGCCTAATCTAGGTGAATCATATTTCCAGCTTCTATGACAAAATTGCAAGTCTTTTCTATTACTATTATACTAAAATACATTCTTCTTACCAATTAACATATGAAATCTTTACATGATTGCTATTAATACACTTTTTGTTATTGTTGCCACCACACTGGTCTTTTTTATGGTTTGTGGACTCGCACTTTTTTATTCAGGATTAGTCCCAGCTAAAAATGCACTTAATACCATTAAAATGAATTTTTTCACAATGGCTATACTTATTTTAATCTGGACTTTTATAGGTTACTCCTTATCATTTTCTGGAAGCAACCCATTTATTGGGAATTTTAATTATGTTTTCCTAGATGGGTTATTCGATAAATATCATCCAGGAAATGGTGTGGCTATGCTTGTATTCGCATCTTTTGAAATGATGTTTGCAGTCATTGCAGCAGCATTAATATCTGGTGCAATCGTAGAAAGAATGAAATTTAAAGCTTTTATATGTTTTGTTATTTTATGGTCAATATTCTTTTACAGCACAGTGGTACACTGGGTTTGGTCAAGCTCAGGATGGCTGGCTAATTGGTGCGTTTTTGATTTTGCAGGAGGGTTGGCGATTCATATCGGGGCTGGTTTTTCTGCACTGATCCTTGCCATTATGCTCAAGCCAAGAAAATTCCTACAAGAGTCCACATCCCATAATATTCCTTTTGTTATTCTTGGAGTTTCTATTTTATGGTTTGGATATTTTGGATTTAATTCAGGATCAGCTTTGGAAGTAAATAAAATAGCTTTTGTGGCATTTATAAATACAGCTATTGCCCCTGCAACTGCAATAATAACATGGGTCATAATAGATAACATTAGAAGTAAAAAGAGTTCAGCCGTTAATGTCGCTGTTGCTGCTGTTGTCGGACTTGTCTCAATTACACCAAGCGCCGGCTATGTACGTATGCACAGTGCTTTTTTTATTAGCTTAATAACCACATGTATATGTTATTTTGCATTCAATTACATTAATACTATAAAAAATAGGGTCGATGATTCATTAAATGTTTTCGTATGTCACGGATTAAGTGGTTTTATTGGAGTAATTTTAGTTGGCGTTTTCGCTGAAACATCTATAAATCCAAGTATCCCAAATGGTTTAATTAAAGGTCAGTGGGATCTTTTATTTAAACAAACAATGGCGGCATTAATTGTGGTAATATTTGCAACTCTAATGACCTTTATTATAATTTCGATTATTAAATTATTTATGGCAATCCGAGTTACAGAGGAAGAAGAGAAAATAGGTTTAGATATCACACAACATGGAGAGATTGCCTATCCAGAACTAAAACCAAATACATACCTCAAAAGACAATTATCAAAAGAAATTGCTAAATCTAAGCTAAAACATGCAACAAAAAAACGATTTAGAAGATTAAACACCTAAATTCCTAATAGTTAAAGATAACGTCCGTTCTTTCTAGTCAAAAGCATATAAGACATTAGATAATAGGTAATTGTCCTTTTATATAAGGCAGTTAGCACCATTGCTAGTTTTTATATATATAAAAACTAAATGTATAAAAACACAATCACACCTGAGCTAGAACTTTCAGAATAGCTAACAAGCCACACTCAAGGAAACAAACCTGTCAGACTCTTGTATCCTCTCACCGTAACCTACAGGCACGTTGTCGGTGTGTTTTGGAGTGATTGTGCTAGGACAGAATACACCTTTAATCTGAAATATAGACCCAAGCATTCCGACCTGAAGAAAGTATTACACGCACTCTCTTATAGTCATCAACCTCGTACTCATCTGCCTTTACCAATTCAATTTTTGTTACCTGATAAACTACTCCACTGACTTTATCATCATCGTTTCCAGTGTATATTAACGCAGGGTGTAGGTCAGTTCCACTTAGTTTAATAACGTGTTCGTCCATGATTTTAATTTTTGATACGACATACCCAGACAAGCAATCACTAAAACCAGTCAACTTTCTGTTAAATGATTCAATTTGGACCTCTATCTTTTGCAAAGTACCATATGAAAATAAATCTTCCATAGTTATAACTATATCTTTTCAGTTTTATTGATGCCAATGTGCGCATATTATACTAGGTGAGCTACCCCGTCAATTTGGAACAACTTACAATAAAGGAAAACTATCAAAAAACAGAATTATTTGACCAAACACCGCTCGCATTTCTGGGTCATCAAATCGCTTTATAAGCTCCATATCAGATGGGATATTAAGTGATTTTGATTGAGGCATTGGTGGCTTTTTCTCAGTTAATCATTACATGTATAAAGTAACATAAAATGTATGGTGATCAAATGTTACTCATACAGCAATCCCATACCACGTATATGGTTTCGGCGGAGATTCCTATGGTAAATGAAAATTCTCTATGGCATGTAACAATTTTGTAACAAAATTCATCTACACTAGCGCTTAAATAAAGATCAGTTTTATAGGGAAAAATGAAACCACCGTCAAATTTTCGAGGCGACAAATACTTTTTTGGATTAGCGGCTAGCATGGCTTTTTCTGTGCTGTTTATTTTTATACTCCTTCTTGCAAGCCTTGTGCTCTTTAGTTGGCCCAGCATCCGAGAATTTGGCCTTTCATTTGTCTGGTCTGATCAATGGAATCCAGTGACCAATCAATTTGGCGCCTGGGCCGCAATTGTCGGCACATTGGCGACCTCTTTAATTGCCCTATTCATTGCCATCCCATTCAGCATGGGTATTGCCGTTTTGATTGATGAGCTAATGCCTCGCAAAATAGGGAAAATTTTAGCGCGAACCATAGAGTTAATGGCAGGCATCCCAAGTATTGTTTATGGAATATGGGGGCTCTTTGTGCTGCTTCCTTGGGTGCAGCAACTTCAACTAAAACTGATCCCGATCGCAAATGAAATGGCAAGCAAATTTGATGCCCTCGCACACGATGGCTCTTGGCTTGTAGCTTTCAAACCTATTGTGATGTTTTTTATTCAAAGCATCCCGACAGGAAGCAGCGTTTTTGCTGCCAGCATTATTCTTGCCATTATGGTAATCCCATTGATTTCTTCCATTATGAGAGACGTGCTTGCTTCTATCCCCAGTATTATGAAGGAAGCCGCCTATGGTGTGGGCGCTACACGTTGGGAAGTCACTAAAAAAATCGTCTTTCCATATGCCGCTCCTGGGCTTTTAGGGGCGACCATTCTAGGGTTTGGACGTGCTCTGGGTGAAACCATGGCAGTGACATTTGTGATTGGGAATGTACATAGTTTATCAGGACTCTTTATGCCAAGCACCACAATCTCTGCCAGCATTGCCAATGAATTTAATGAAGCAGTTGGTACACTCTATCCAGCCGCCCTTGTTGAAACAGGGTTGTTACTGTTTGCTATTACTTTTATCGTACTGATTATTTCGAGAATGTTCTTAAAATCAGCCAAATCAAAAGGGGGTAAGATATGAGCCTTTTAATTAAATCCTCCATCACTCGACGCATTAAAAATCAGTTATTCACCTTGTTTTGCTGGCTGACGGCCATTGTGAGTATTTTGGTCTTATTAAACATACTATTCACCTTGCTAGCAAAAGGGTTGCATTCATTTAATATCGAAATTTTCACCCATGACACGCGCAACTTAGGATTACGAAACGCCATGATTGGGTCACTGATGATGACTGGGATTGCTATTATTGTTTCAGCCCCTATTGCTATTCTGACCGCAACATTTTTAGTGGAATCGAAAAAGAAAAGCCGTTTAGTGACCATTACACGCTTTACCAACGATATTCTTTTAAGCACACCTTCTGTGATTGTGGGGTTATTTGTCTATACCATCATCGTTGCCAATACAAGATTTTCAGGATTTGCTGGCATTATTGCACTTTCCATCATTGCCATGCCAATGATCACTCGAGCCTCTGAAGATGTCCTCTACCTTGTCTCCCCCATGTTAAAAGAAGCGGCTATCGCATTGGGAATACCAAGATGGCGCGTCATCATTATGATCACTTACCGATCCGCAAAAACAGGGTTAATCACGGCAGTAATTCTTGCCACAGCACGCATCATGGGGGAAAGTGCACCTTTGTTGTTTACATCCGCTAAAAATAGTTTCCTTTCTTTTGATTTAACAAGGCCACTAGAAAGCCTTCCCGTCATGATTTTTGAAAATGCCATGCAGCCTTATCCAAATCTGCAATCTTTGGCATGGACAGCCGCCCTTATGATTACTGTATTTGTACTATTAATGAACCTATCCGCACGATGGATTGCCCGAGATAAAACATAGGAAAACACATGTCACACTATTTTGAGGTTAAAGACCTACATTTTTTTTATGGCAAAGTCGCAGCACTTGCTAAAATTGATACGACCATTGAAAAAAATAAAACCACTGCCATTATTGGACCGTCAGGTTCTGGCAAGTCAACATTATTGCGAACTTTTAACCGCATCTATGAGCTTTATGCTGGGCAATCTGCTACAGGTAAGATTCTCCTAAATGGGCAGAGTTTATTAGCCTCCAATATTGATATCAACCAACTAAGAAAAAAAATCAGTATGGTGTTTCAGAAGCCAACGCCTTTTCCGATGTCAATTTTTGACAATATTACCTTTGCATTAAAACTCCATGAAAATCTCACCAAATCAGAGCTTTCTAACAAAGTAGAAGAAGCACTAGTACAGGCAGCTCTTTGGAACGAGGTTAAAGATAAGTTGCACTCAGCAGGCACAAGTCTTTCAGGTGGGCAACAACAACGGCTATGCATCGCTCGCACATTGGCCATTAAACCTGATATTCTACTATTAGATGAACCGACCTCGGCATTAGACCCCCTCTCAACAGGAAAAATTGAAGATTTGATTCATGAATTAAAGAAGGAGTATACCATTATCATGGTGACACATAACCTGAGACAAGCTCAGAGAATTTCAGATAAAACCATTTTTATGGCTGACGGAAAGATTGTCGAACAAGCAGATACGCACACACTTTTTACACAGCCAAAAGATCCTCAAACCATTCACTATATTGGCAACGAATAAGGAACCTAACAATGAAACAATGGCTTAAAAAATACTTCAAACCCATGGGAATGCTCGCAATCACTGCTGTAGTAGCACTTGGAATCGTTGCTTGTA